>DATIVM010000027.1:0-10247 GCA_035465975.1 Usitatibacter sp. | reverse complement strand
ATGCCGCCCAGCGATCCGCCCATGGCGGCGGCGAGCTTGCGCACGCCGAGGCGGTCCATGAGCCGCGCCTGCGAGACGACCCAGTCCTCGACCGTCACCAGCGGGAAGCTGGCGCCGTACGGTTGCCCGGTCGCGCGGTCGACGGAGCCGGGGCCCGTCGAGCCGTGGCAGCCGCCGATGTTGTTCACGCCGATCACGAAGAAGCGCTCGGTGTCGATCGGCTTGCCGGGGCCCACGAGGTTGTCCCACCAGCCCACCTTGCGCGGGTCGTCGGCGTAGTAGCCGGCGACGTGGTGGCTTCCCGAGAGCGCGTGGCACACGAGCACGGCATTGGAGCGCTGGGCGTTGAGCGTCCCGTACGTCTCGTAGACGAGCTCGTAGGAGGCGAGGGTCTTCCCCGCCTTGAGGATGAGGGGCTCGAGGAAGCCGGCGCGCTGCGGCGCGACGGCTCCGACGGAGCGGGATGCGGCGTCGTTCATGGCAACAAAAAACCCGACCGGCTCTCTGGCAAAGCTCGTGTCGGGTTCCTGGGGCGCCGCCACTCGCTTTAGCCGTATTTGTTTCGCGCCCGCAAGCTGAGCTCAAATCGGCGCGTGGAAGGCCATGATACCAAAAGCGCTTCCCGCCTGTGCAGGGGGTGCCGCGCGAAGGCCGATTCGGGCGAGAATCGCGCCGAGGAGGAACGATGCGAATGAGAACCCTGCTTGCGGTCCTGGCGCTCGCCCTCGCCTTCCCGGCCATGGCCGCAGAGCGTTCCTACGCCGTGATGTCCATGGTGGGCGAGGGCGTGCTGGTGGTGGAGCACCGCCCGACCGCGGGCAGCTCGCTCTCCGATCGCACCCGCCGCTTCGTGCCGTTCGACGAGCGCGTGTTCGACCGCGGCGCGCTCGTCGCGATGGAAGCCGGCATCCACCACGCGGAGCCGTCCGCGAAGGTGGTGCTCCTCGCGGGGCGCGACGCCGGCGCGCTCGACGCGGAGAAGCGCGCGCTCGGCAGCGACCGGCTCGCGCAGTCGGTGGCCGACGCGCTGCGCCCGCGCCTTCCGCAGGTGGGCGCCACGCACCTCCTCCTGCTCCTCAAGCGCCGCGATCCCGCGCCGCTGCCGTTCTCGGAGGGCAAGGTCGATGCGGGCGAGCTCGAAGGCCTCGGCTACTACACGGATCCCACGCTCGTCACGAAGCACGACCAGATGGTGCGCGGCTACTTCGCGCCCTTCGCCTATTTCGACATCGCGCTGGTCGACCTCGCGAGCGGCAAGGTGGTCGCCGAGCGCGCCGTGCACGCGGCGAAGCCCTACGAGGCGTCGCAATCGGGCGCGCTCAAGCCGTGGGAGGCGCTCGGCCCCGACGAGAAGGTGCGGGTGCTGCAGCAGCTCCTCGACGACCAGGCGGAGGCCGCGGCCACCGCGCTCCTCGGCGCGCGCTGAGCCCGCTCAGGCGTTCAGCCGCTCCATCAGCAGCTGGAGCTTCTCGGGCTCGTCCGCCTTGAGGATGCGCGTGACGAGCGGCCCCAGCTCCGCCACGCTCGTCGTGAGGACGCGCTGCTTCACCGCGAGCAGGTGCGCCGGATGCATCGAGAAGTGGCGCAGCCCGAAGCCGAGCAGCAGCCGCGTGAGCTCCACGTCGCCCGCCATCTCGCCGCACACCGCCACCGGCTTCTCGTGCTGGTGCGCGGTCCGGATCACGCCCGCGATGAGCGAGAGCACCGCGGGGTGCAGCGGGTCGTAGAGGTGCGCCACCCGGTCGTCGGCGCGGTCGATGGCGAGCGTGTACTGGATCAGGTCGTTGGTGCCGATCGAGAGGAAATCGAGCTTGCGGATGAACATCGGCAGCGCGATCGCCGCCGCCGGCACCTCGATCATGCCGCCGATCGGCACGTGCTCGTCGAACTTCACGCCCTCGGCGCGCAGCTGGGCGCGGGCGTAATCGACCGCGTGCAGCGCCTGGTTGAGCTCGCTCCAGGTGCTGAGCATCGGGATCAGGATCTGCACGCGCCCATGGCGCGAGGCGCGCAGGATCGCGCGCAGCTGCGTGTTGAAGACCGCCGGCTCCGAGAGGCAGTAGCGGATCGCGCGCAAACCCAGCGCCGGGTTCACCGCCACCTGCTCCTCGCCCTCGCTCGACTTGTCCGCGCCGATGTCGAGCGTGCGGATGGTGACCGGCATGCCCTTCATGCCCTCGACCACGTCGCGGTACGCCTCGTACTGCTCGTCCTCGTCCGGGAGGTCGCGGCGGTTCATGAACAGGAACTCGCTGCGGAAGAGCCCGATGCCGGTGGCGCCGCTCGCCCTCACCGCCTCGATGTCGGTGGGCAGCTCGATGTTCGCCCAGAGCTGCACCGCGTTCCCGTCGAGCGTGGCGGCGGGCGCGCTCCTCAGGCGCTTCAGCTTGTCGCGCTCGATGCGCGCCTCGTTCTGCTTCAGGCGGTACTCGGCGAGCACCTGGCGATCGGGGTTCACGATCACCACGCCCTGGGTGCCGTCGACGATGATGAGCTCGTCCTCCCGGATCAGCGAGCGCGCGTGGTGCAGCGCGACGATCGCGGGGATGTCGAGCGAGCGCGCCACGATCGCGGTGTGGGAGGTCGCGCCGCCCAGGTCCGTGACGAACGCGAGGAAGCGGTGCTGGCGGAAGAGGATCACGTCCGCGGGCGAAAGGTCGCGCGCGACGAGGATCGAGCCGTCCTCGCGCACCGGCTTGGAGGGGATGCGCCGCTGGCTGCCCGCGAGCGCCGCGAGCACGCGCTCGGCCACCTGGCGGACGTCCGCCGCGCGCTCGCGCAGGTACGGGTCGGTCACGTCGCCGAACTGGGCGAGCAGGTCGTCGAGCTGCAGGCGCAGCGCCCACTCCGCGTTGCAGCGCTGCTCGCGGATGATCTCGCGCGGCGCGTGGGCGAACGCGTCGTCCTCGAGCAGCAGGATGTGCACGCGCATGAACGCGGCGAGCTCGGCGGAGCCGCCGTGGCGCACGCTCTCCGCGAGGCCCTCCAGCTCGTCGCGCACCTCCTTCACCGCGCGGTCGTAGCGGCGCTGCTCGCGCTGCACGTCGGCCGGCGCGATCGTGTAGTGGTCCACCTCCGCCGACATGCCGGCGAAGAGGTGCACGTGCCCGATGGCGATGCCGCCCGACACGCCGATGCCGTGCATCGTGAAGCAGATGGTCGAGGCGGGGCTGCGCGCGGAATCGGGAGCCATGGCCGTCGCCGCTATTCGGGCTCGCCGAACTTCTGCGCGAAGAGCGCTTCCACCGCCGCCATCGCCGCCTCCTCGTCGGCACCCTCGGTCTCCACGTCCACCGTCGAGCCGAGGCCCGCCGCGAGCATCATCACGCCCATGATGCTCTTCGCGTTCACGCGCCGGCCGTTGCGCGCGATCCACACCGCGCTCTGGTACTGGGAGGCGGCCTGGGTGAGCTTCGCCGAGGCGCGCGCGTGCAGGCCCAGCTTGTTGGAGACGGTGATGGTGCGCTTGATCATGAATCGTTGGAGCAGCTGTGCCGCATGCGGGTGATGCCCTCGCTGCCGCCGGCGAGCGCCTTCTCCACGACGGCGGCGAGCGGCTCGCCGCGGTAGTTGAGCGCGCGGATGAGCATCGGCAGGTTCACCCCGGCGATGCCCTCGACGCGCCCCGGGCGCAGCAGCCGGGCGGCGATGTTCGAGGGCGTCGCGCCGTAGATGTCGGTGAGCACGAACACGCCGTCGCCCTGGTCGAGGAAGCGCACCAGGTCCTCGGCCACCGGCTGGATCGCGTCGGGGTCGTCGTGGACCGTGACGCCCAGCTGGCGCAGGTACAGCGGGCGCTTGCCGAGCACGTGGCTCGCGGAATGGATGAGGGACTCCCCGAACGCGCCGTGGGAGACCAAGAGGATGCCGATCATGGGCGTCATCTTAAGGCACGGGGCGGCCCGGGACGGCTTTGCGCCGCGCCGCCGGGCGCGCTAGGGTGGCGCCTTTCCCGCCGCGGAGCCTTCCATGATCCGGACCCTGCTCGCCGCCGCGTTCGCCTTCCTCGCGACCGCGGCGCTCCCCGCCCCGCGCATCACCCACGTCGATCCCCCGAAGCACGTGCTCTTCATCGGCAACAGCTTCAGCTACTACAACGACAGCCTGCACGGCCACCTGCGCCACCTCGTGCTCGCGGCCGACGCCGGGCACGCGAAGGAGTACGTGTTCCGCTCCAGCACCATCTCCGGCGCCTACCTGATGGAGCACGCGGGCGACCTCCCCTACGAGCTGCAGTCGCGCCACTGGGACCTGGTCGTGCTGCAGGGGCAGAGCCGCGAGCCCATGGCCGACGATGCGTCGAAGGTGGAGCGCTTCCGCGCCGCGGCGCGCGGCTTCGACGGCCTCATCAAGGCGAGCGGCGCGAAGACGGCCTTCTTCATGACCTGGGCGTACCAGGGCAAGCCCGAGATGACCGCGCCGCTCGCGCAGGGCTACGAGTCGATCGCGAACGAGCTGGACGACCTCGTGGTGCCCGTGGGCCTCGCCTTCAAGCGCTCGCTCGCGCAGCGGCCCGCGCTCGTCCTGCACTTCAAGGACCACATGCACCCGAGCCTCGCGGGCACCTACCTCGCGGCCTGCACGTTCTACGCCGCGCTCTACGGCCGCTCGCCGGTCGGCAATCCCTACACCGCGGATCTCGACGCCGACACCGCCCGCTTCCTGCAGGCGGTGGCGTGGGAGACGGTGCGCGACTACTACGGAATCAAGGCGATACAATAGGTAGATACCGTGTTGGAGCGGACCGTTCCGGCCGCTCAACACGGTCGGAGCGGACCCCGTGGCCGCTCAACACGGTCGGAGCGGACCCTGTGGCCGCTCAATACGGTCGGGAGCGGACCCCATGGCCGGCCGACACCATCAAACAACCATGAACGCCAAGACGCCCCGCCCCACCGAGATCACCCTCCACCAGCAGTCGAACCTGCTCGAGATCGCCTTCGACGACGGCCGCCGCTTCGAGCTGCCCTGCGAATACCTGCGGGTCTACTCGCCGTCGGCGGAGGTGCGCGGGCACGGCCCCGGGCAGGAGGTGCTGCAGGCGGGCAAGAAGCACGTGGGCATCCGCGAGATCGAGCCGGTGGGCATGTACGCCGTGAAGCTCGCGTTCAGCGACGGCCACGATACCGGCATCTATTCGTGGGAATACCTGTACGACCTCGGCGTGAAGCGCGAATCGAACTGGAAGACCTACCTCGCGCGCCTCGAGCAGGCGGGCAAGAGCCGCGAGCCGTGACCGAGCCGAAGAGGAATCCCGCGGAGCCCCCGGGCGGCCGGGGGGGCGGGACCACCCATTTCGGCTACCGCGAGGTGTCCGAGGAGGAGAAGGCGGGGCGGGTCGGCGCGGTGTTCCGCTCGGTCGCGCCGAGCTACGACCTCATGAACGACCTGATGTCGCTCGGCCTGCACCGCTGGTGGAAGCGCTTCGCGGTCGAGCTCTCGGGCGTGCGGGCGGGATCGCGCGTGCTCGACGTCGCCTCCGGCAGCGGCGACCTCGCGCGCGCCTTCGCGCGGCGCGCCGGCCCCACGGGGCAGGTGGTGATGACCGACATCAACGCGGCCATGCTCGCGGTGGGCCGCGACAAGCTTGTCGACGCGGGCATCGTCGCCCCGCTCGCGCTGTGCGACGCGGAGAAGCTGCCGTTCCCCGACGACACCTTCGATTGCGTCTCGGTCGCCTTCGGCCTGCGCAACATGACGCACAAGGAGCTCGCCCTCGCCGAGATGCGCCGCGTCGCGCGGCCCGGCGCGCGCGTGATCGTGCTCGAGTTCTCCAGGCCCTGGAAGCCGCTCGCGAAGGCGTACGACGCCTATTCGTTCTCCGTGCTCCCGGCGCTCGGCAAGTACGTCGCGAAGGACGAGGAGGCGTATCGCTACCTCGCCGAGTCGATCCGCATGCATCCCGACCAGGAGACGCTCAAGGCGATGATGGAGGCGGCGGGCCTCGGGCGCGTCGAGTACTTCAACCTCGCCGCGGGCGTGGTGGCGCTGCACCGCGGGTGGAAATGCTGATGGCGCTCCTGCCCCATCCCGGCGAGCGGGCGATGAACCACGTGCTGCGCGCGGCCCCGCTCGCCCTCGAGCGGCTGCGCCCGCACGCCGGGCGCACCGTGGCGTTTCGCATCGGCCCGGTGGCGATGGCGTTCACCGTCCAGAGCACCGGCGAGGTCGCCGCGGCGATGCCCGGCGCCTCCGAGGACCTGCGCGTGCGCATCTCGCCGTTCCTCGTGCCGCGCCTCGCGGCGGGGGAGGAGGCGGCGTTCCGCGAGATCGAGATGCAGGGCGACGCGGAGCTCGCGCAGGAAGTGTCGTTCCTCGCGCGGAGCCTGCGCTGGGACTTCGAGGAGGACCTCTCGAAGGCGGTGGGGGACATCGCGGCGCACCGCATCGCCATGGCGGCGCGCGGCCTCGCGAGCTGGAGCCGCGATGCGTCGCTGCGCATGGCGCAAGGCGCCGCCGAATACTGGACCGAGGAATCGCCGCTCATCGCCTCGCGCGTGAAGCTCGAGTCGTTCGTGCGCGAGGTCTCGGAGCTGCGCGACGCCGTCGAGCGGCTCGAGAAGCGCGTCGAGCGCGCGGAGGCCGCGCCGCTCTAGCACGCGCCGCGGGAACCAGTCGCCGCGGCGGATGGTCTGCGTGGAGAGTTCACGAAATGCGCGCAATCGCCTCCATGGCCGTCTTCCCGACGCGAGAACCGGCGTGAGGCCCTTCGTCCTGCTGCTCGCGTGCCTCGCGTGCCTCGCGTCCCTCGCCGTCCTCGCCGAGGAGCCGCCTCCCGGCTCCTCCGCCGCGCCGTCCCCGCCGCCGCGGACCGAGCAGCCGGTGCCGCGCCGCGCATCGGATGCCGTGCTCGCTGTCACGTGGGACGTGCCGCAGCCGCTGCGCGGCCTCTACGAGAAATACCTTCCGCCCCCGAAGGGCGGCGTCGATCCCGACCGGCGCGTGATCGCGCGCCGCGCCTGGATGCGCGACGTGCGGCGGCGCGTTCCGCAGATCGCCGCCGCCGAGGGCTACTTCTCGGCGACCGTGGACGTCCGCTTCGACGACGAGGAGCGCGGCCACGTGACCGTGGCGGTGAATCCGGGTCCGCTCACGACGGTCGGCAAGGTCGACATCGAGTTCACCGGCGACCTCGCCGGCGAGGGGCCGGAGCGCGAGGCGCGCCGCGCGAAGCTGCGCGAGTCCTGGACCCTCGCGCCGGGCGCCCCCTTCCGCAGCGCCGATTGGGAGGCGGCCAAGACGCGCCTGCAGGAGCGGCTCGACGACCGCGACTACGCCGCGGGCACGATCGCCGAGAGCGAGGCGCGCGTGGATGCCGAGGCGACGCGCGCGAACCTTCGCGTCGTGCTCGACAGCGGGCCGCGTTTCACCTTCGGCGACGTCTCCATCGAGGGCCTGCACCATTATCCCGAGTCGGTGATCCGGCGCGTCGTGTTCCTGCGGCACGACGAGCGATACACGCGCGCGCGCCTGAACGCGCTGCAGCGCATCGTGCAGAACGGCCCGTGGTTCTCGAGCGTCGTGGTCGACGTCGAGCGCGATCGGGCGCACGCCGAGCGCGCGCCGGTGAGGATGTCGGTGGTGGAGCGCCCGCGCCGCGAGGTGGGCCTCGCCCTCGGCTACGGCACCGACGACGGCGCGCGCGCCGAGGCGGCGTTCCGCGACCGCGACCTCCTCGACCGCGGCTTCGACCTGCAGAGCTCGGTGCGCGTCGCCCAGGAGGACCAGATCGGCTACGCCGACGTGTACCTCCCGCCGGGCATCTTCGGCTCGTGGCACGACCTGCCGGTGCCGTTCACCGACAGCTTCGGCATCCTCGCCGAGCACAGCACCGTGCAGAAGAACGCGCGCACGCGCTTCGGGGCGGCGGGCTACCGGCACTTCAAGCTCGATCGCGTCGAGTATCGCGTCGGCGTCACCTACCAGATCGAGCGCCAGTTTCCCGAGGGCGCGGAGCCGCGCGTGACGCGCGCGCTCGCGCCGGTGGTGTTCGCGACATGGCGGCGCGTGGACAACCTCTACGACCCGCACCGGGGCGGCGTGCTGAACCTGCAGTTCGCCGCCGGCTCGCAGAAGCTCGCCTCGGGCGAGGACTTCTTCAAGGCCTACGGCCAGTACCAGCACTGGATCCCCGTAGGCGCGCGCGACCAGCTCCTGCTGCGCGCCGAGCTCGGGCGCACCTTCACGCCGGACCGCACGGGCCTGCCGCAGGATTTCCTCTTCCTCGCCGGCGGCGCGCGCTCCAACCGCGGCTACGCCTACCAGAGCCTGGGCGTGCGCGAGGGCGAGGCCGTGGTGGGCGGCCGCTATCTCGCGACCGGCACCGTGGAGTACGTGCACTGGCTGAACGAGAAGTGGGGCGCGGCCGTCTTCACCGACGTGGGCGACGCCGCGGACGACATCCACGACCTGCACGCGAACCCGAGCTACGGCGCGGGCGCGCGCTTCAAGACGCCGGCGGGCCCGCTCGGCCTCGACCTCGCCTGGGCCGAGAACGAGCGCAAGTTGCGCCTTTCCTTCTCCGTGACCGTGGCCTTCTGATGAGCGCTTCCACGGATCGCCCCATCGAGACGGGGACCCCCGGCCCCGCCAACCCGCCGCCCGCGCCGCGCCGCCGCATCTGGCCGCGCGTGCTCGCGATCGTGGCCGCGATCGTCGTGATCGGGCTGCTCGCGGCCGCGGGCGGCGCGTGGTGGCTGCTCGCCACGCCGGGCGGCGCGCAGTTCCTCGCCGGAAAGGTGCGCGGGCTGCTCGGGCCCGGCGCGCGCATCGAGCGCGTCGAGGGCCGCATCGGCGGGCTCATGCGCATCGGCGAGATCGAGATCGACCAGCCCGACCTCTACGTGCGGGTGGAGGACGTGGTGCTCGATACCGCGCCCGCTCCGGCGCTGCACGGCACGCTCGAGGTGCGCAGGCTGAGCGCGCGCAGCGTGGAGGTGCGCACGGCGTCTTCGGCCGCGGCGGCGAAGGCGCCGGTGATCTTCAAGCCGCCCTTCCCCGTGCGGCTGCAGGACGGCCGCGTCGCGACGCTGCGCATCGGAGCGATCACGCCGCAGGAGAAGGCCGCGCAGGATCCGGCGGCGAAGCGCGCGGCGCGCGAGGCGGCGCGCGCGAAGGACCTCGTGCTCCACGACATCGTGCTGCAGGGCGCGGGCGACGCGCGGCGCTGGACCGTCACGCAGGCGGCCGTCACGAGCGAGTACGGCACGGCGCACGCGAAGGGCACCATCGGCAACGCGAAGCCCTACGCGCTCGACCTGCAGGGCGACGCCGCGGGGAGCTTCGAGGAACACGCGTACCGCATCGCCGCGCGCCTCGGCGGGACGCTCGAGCGCCTCGAGGCGAACGCCGAGGGAACCGTCGCCGGCACGCGCGCCACCGCCCGCGCCACGGTCGAGCCCTTCGCGAAGCAGCCGGTGAAGTCCGTCGCGCTCGACGCGAGCGGCGTGGACCTCGCGCACGTGAAGGCCGGGCTTCCCGCCACGCGCCTCGACGTGCACGCGGCGCTCGTTCCGGAGGGAGACGACTTCGCGGGGCCGGTCCGCATCGCGAACGCCGCGCCGGGCCGCTGGGACCGGGGCGCGCTTCCCGTCACCGAAGCGACGACGCGCGTCTCGGCGGATCCCTCGGGACGCGTGCAGCTTTCGGACCTGCGCCTCGCGCTCGCGGGCGGCGGGACGGCGAGCGGTTCCGCGTCCGCGGCATCCGATGGCATGAAGGCGGATCTCACGCTCGCGGCGGTCGACCTCTCGGCCCTGCACTCGAAGCTGCAGGCGACCAAGCTCACGGGCAGCGTTTCGGTCTCGGGCGATCGCGCCGCGCAGCGCTTCGCGCTCGCCCTCGAGGATCCGCGCTTCGCCGTGCGGGGCAACGGCTCGCTCGCCGCGAGCCGCCTCGCGATCGAGACGGCGACGGTGAAGACCGGCGCGGGCGCCGTCACCGCGAAGGGCACGCTCGCGCTCGACGGCGCGAAGCCGTTCCGCGTCGAGGGCCGCGCCGAGCACTTCGATCCCTCGGCGCTCGTGAAGACCGCCGCGGGCGACCTCAACTTCGACTTCACGGCGAGCGGCGCGATGGGCAAGGGCGGCGTCGCGGGCGAGGCGCGCGTGGCGTTCGCGCCGAGCCGCTACGCCGGATTGCCGCTCACGGGGCACGCCAACCTGGCGGGCGACGCGCGCCGCATCTCGGCGGCCGACGTGCACCTCGCGCTTGGCGAAGCCCGGATCGACGCGCGCGGCAGCTTCGGG
>DATIVM010000026.1:0-2060 GCA_035465975.1 Usitatibacter sp. | reverse complement strand
CGCGGCCGCGGCCACGCTGGGCGTTTCGCTCACGCGCCGCGGCATGGCGCGCAGCGTCGTCTTCCTCACGCCGCGCGTGGGTAGCGGCGAGAGCGGCGGCGACTGGCTCGCGGCAGCCCTCGGCGCCGACAGCGCCGCGCTCTACATGGCGGCGGGGGCCGCGCCCTCGATCGCTTCCGCCCTCCTCGACGCCGGCAAGCGCGCCGACACGCCGGTCGCGCTCGTCGAGAGCGCGAGCCTCGAGGGCGAGCGCAGCCGCTTCACCACGCTCGGCGAGCTTCGGGACTCGGCGCCGCAAGCCGCGCGCGGGCCGGTGATGATGCTCGTCGGCGAGGTGCTGCGCGAGCGCGCCGCACGCGAGCCGGACGTCCGCGAATCCTTGATTTCCCTGAGAACCGCCTGAACCGATCCATGAGCGACGACAAGTACACCATCGAGACCATCACGGGCCTGAGGCCCTGGACCGAGAGCCTCTTCTCCTTCCGCACGACGCGCGACCGCGGCTATCGCTTCGTGCCCGGCCAGTTCGCGCGCCTCGGCGTGCGCGCCGCCGACGGCATCGTGTGGCGCGCGTACTCGATCGCCTCCTCGCCCTACGACGAGCACCTCGAGTTCTTCTCCGTCGTGGTCCCCGGCGGCGCCTTCACCGGCCGGCTCTCGAAGCTGCGCGAGGGCGACGAGATCCTCGTGGAGCGCAAGAGCTACGGCTTCCTCACCACCGACCGCTTCGAGGCGGGGCGCGACCTGTGGATGCTCGCGACCGGGACCGGCCTCGCGCCGTTCCTCGCGATCCTGCACGACCTGTCCACGTGGGAGCGCTACGAGAACCTGGTGCTCGTGCAGAGCGTCCGCACGCAGCCGGAGCTCGCGTACGAGGACCTGATCCGCGGCTTCGAGAAGAGCGAGTACTACGCGCAATTCGCGCACAAGCTGCGCTACGCGCGCATCGTGACGCGCGAGCCGGTGCCGGGGACGCTGCGCGACCGCGTGACGAAGCTCCTCGCGAGCGGCGTGCTCGAGGCGAACATCGGCCTCGAGCTCGACCATGACCGCTCGCGGATCATGCTGTGCGGCAATCCCGAGATGGTCGAGGATTCGCGCTCGATCCTCCTCGAGCGCGGCTTCCGGCTCTCGCGGCGCGGCGAGCCGGGCCACCTCGCCGTGGAGAACTACTGGTGAGCGTCCCGGGATCCCGGCCCTCGCGCGGGGCGGCCGTGCCGGGAGCGGTCGCGCAGCTGCCCGAGCGCAACGACCCCGCCGCGATCTTCGCGCGCGCCGCGCACCGGGCGCGCGCCGCGCGCCTCGAGTACGCGGGCGCCGTGACGCCGCACGAGGCGTGGCTGCTGCAGCGCGTCGGGGCGGCCACGATCGTGGACGTGCGCACGCGGCCCGAATGGGAGCTCGTGGGCCACGTCCCGGGCACTCCGCTCGTCGAGTGGCGCCGCTACGGCGAGGAGCGGCCCCGCGCGGATTTCCTCGCGCAGCTCGACAACCTCGCCTCGCGCGACGAGCCGCTGCTCTTCCTCTGCCGCAGCGGGGTGCGCTCGCATCGCGCGGCCGAGGCCGCCGCGCGCGCCGGCTTCACGCGCGCCTACAACGTCCTCGAGGGTTTCGAGGGCGAGCTCGACGCGGAGCGCCGGCGCGGGACGCTGGGCGGCTGGCGCCACGCGGGCCTGCCCTGGATACAGACCTGATCCGGAAAAGGAGAAGCCCATCGCGCGGCGAGCCGGGGCGCGCCGCCGCTTGGTAAAGTGGCGGCGTGATCCCCTGGCTCCGCGGCGACGAGCCGTTCCCGCCCGTCTCGAAGGCGCTGCGCTCGCCCAACGGGCTGCTGTGCGCCGGCGGCGATCTTTCCCCCGGCCGCCTGGTCGAAGCCTATCGGCACGGCATCTTCCCGTGGTACTCGGAGGGCGACCCGATCCTGTGGTGGTCGCCCGACCCGCGCATGGTCCTCTTCCCCGGCGAGCTCAAGGTCTCGCGGTCGCTGCGCAAGACGCTCGCGCGCGGCGTGTACGAGACGCGCGTGGACACGGCCTTCCGCGAGGTGATGCAAGCCTGCG
>DATIVM010000025.1:0-3129 GCA_035465975.1 Usitatibacter sp. | reverse complement strand
GGCAAGGTGTTCTTCGGCGAGTCGATGTTCGCCCGCGCGACCGACGCCTCCAAGGTCGCGCTGGTGCGCCTGGTCGAGCGCCTGCGCTCCGAGGAATACCGCCTGATCGACTGCCAGCAGGCGACCGCGCACCTCGCCTCGCTGGGCGCCCGGGAGATCCCGCGCGCGCGATTTTCGCAGCTGCTCCGGGAGTCGATACAATATCCACCCGAAGGCGAGCGCTGGTAGCTCTTGAAACCGGGTATCTTGCGCGACCGGGCCTGAAAAGGGCCCGGGTGTGGTCAATCCAGATATTCGCGCGACTGGGCCTGAAAAGGCCCGAGCGCGCTAGACGAATGGCGAAGCTCAACGACCTTCCGATCGCGAACCTGCAGTTCTATGCCACGGCGCCGTACCCGTGCAGCTACCTTCCGGGGAAGCTCGCGCGCTCGCAGGTGGCGACGCCGAGCTACCTGATCGACACCGAGACCTACAGCGCCCTCGTCTCCGCCGGATTCCGCCGCAGCGGCGCCTTCACCTACCGCCCCTACTGCGACCACTGCCACGCCTGCGTGCCGGTGCGGGTCGTGGTCGACGATTTCGAGCCCAACCGCTCGCAGCGCCGGGCGGCCGCGCGCCACGCGGGCCTCGAGCCGCGCTACGCCGAGCTCAAGTTCAACGCGGAGCACTACGGGCTCTACCGGCTCTATCAAAGCGAGCGCCACCGCGGCGGCGGCATGGACCACGACAGCCGCGAGCAGTACGCGCACTTCCTCCTGCAGTCCAACGTCGCGACGCGGCTCATCGAGTTCCGCGAGGCGGGGGCGCTGCGCATGGTGTCGATCGTGGACGAGCTCTCCGACGGCCTGTCGTCGGTCTACACGTTCTTCGACCCGCTCGTGGGCCGGGCGAGCTACGGCACCTACAACATCCTCTGGCAGATCGGGGAAGCGCGCCGCCGCAAGCTCCCGTACGTGTACCTCGGCTACTGGATCGCCCAGAGCCGGAAGATGAGCTACAAGAACCAGTTCCGGCCCATCGAGGGGCTGGCGCGCGGCGAGTGGAAGCGCCTCGCGTAGCGTGCTCTACGCCCTCGCCCGCACCGCCCTCTTCCGCCTCGATCCCGAGCTCGCCCACGACCTCGCGCTGAAGTCGCTCTCGGCGCTCGGCAACCGCGCCGCCTGGCTCGGCCCGGGCGAGAGCTCCGGCGAATCGGTGCGCGCGATGGGGCTCGAGTTCCCGAATCCGGTGGGACTCGCCGCGGGCCTCGACAAGAACGGCGAGTACGTGGACGCGCTCGCGGCGCTCGGCTTCGGCTTCATCGAGGTCGGAACCGTGACGCCGCGGCCGCAGCCGGGCAACCCCCGCCCGCGCCTCTTCCGCCTCGAGGAGCACGGGGCGCTCATCAACCGCATGGGCTTCAACAACCAGGGCGTCGAGGCGCTGCTGCGCAACGTCGAGCGCGCGTGCTTCCGCGGCATCCTGGGCATCAACATCGGCAAGAACTTCGACACGCCCCTCGACCGCGCGGCCGACGATTACCTCGCGTGCCTCGAGGCGGTCTACGCACGCGCGAGCTACGTCACGGTCAACATTTCCTCGCCGAACACCAAGGACCTGCGCGACCTGCAGTCGAGCGAGCGCCTCGGCGAGCTCCTCGCGGCGCTGATGGAGCGGCGCGCGGCGCTCGCCCGGCGCGACGGCGCGACGAAGCCGCTGCTGGTGAAGGTCGCCCCGGACCTCGACGACGCGCAGATCGAGGCCATCGCCTCTCTCGCCGTCTCCCACGGCGTGGACGGGCTCATCGCCACGAACACCACGGTCGCGCGCGAAGGCGTGGTGGGACACCGCCATTCGTTCGAGGCCGGCGGACTCAGCGGCAAGCCCCTGCTCGTGCCCTCGACGCGCGTGCTGCGGCGTTTCGCGGACGCGCTCGGCGGGCGCGTCCCGCTCATCGGCGTCGGCGGCATCTTCTCGGGCGCCGATGCGCGCGCGAAGATCGAAGCCGGGGCGAGCCTCGTGCAGCTCTACACCGGATTCGTCTACCGCGGGCCGGCGCTCGTCGCCGAGGCGCGGCGGGCGCTTCGCACCGTGCGGCCGCGCGCCGGGGAAGCGGCGAGCGCCGGGCGCGCGTGAGCGCCGCATGAAGATCGGCGTTCCGCGCGAGACCAAGGAAGGCGAGCGCCGCGTGATCCTCGGGCCGCGCGAGGTGGGCGCGCTCGTCGCCGAGGGCCACGAGGTCCGGGTGGAGCGCGGCGCGGGCGGCGGAATCGGCGTTCCGGACGGCGCGTACGCGGGCGCGGGCGCGCGCCTCGTGGCGCCGGAAGCGGCCTGGACCGCCGACCTCGTGGTGAAGGTGAAGGAGGTGCAGCCGCCCGAGATCGACCGCGTGACCGAGGGGCCGCTGCTCTTCGGCTTCCAGCACCTCGCGGGCGAGCCGGAGATGACCCGCAGCCTCGCGGCGCGCCGCGCGAGCGCCATCGCCTTCGAGCTGGTCCGCGATGCGCGCGGCCGCTTCCCGCTGCTCGCGCCGATGTCGGAGATCGCCGGGCGCATGGCGATCGAGCGCGCCGAAACGCTCCTCGGCCGCGCGCCGTCCCGGGTGCTGGTGCTCGGCGCGGGGCACGCGGGGCTCGCGGCGGCGGAAGCGGCCATCGCGCGCGGCGCGCGCGTCGCGATCCTCACCCGCTCGGCCGCCTCGCGCGATGCGGCGCGCACGCGCCTGGGCCCGTCGGTCCATTGCGGCATCGCGAGCGCGGCGGAGATCGAACGCCACGCCGTCGAGGCCGACGTCGTCGTGGGCGCCGTGTTCATCCCCGGGACGCGGACGCCGAAGCTCCTGCCGCGCCCGCTCGTGAAGCGCATGCGCCGCGGGGCCGTGATCGCCGACGTGTCGATCGACGCGGGCGGCGTGGCCGAGACCTCGCGGCCGACCACGCACGCCGAGCCGACCTTCGTCGCGGAAGGCGTGATCCACGATTGCGTCCCCAACCTTCCCGCCGCCGATCCGGTCGCGAGCGCCGCGGCTTTGGCGCAGGCGATCCTTCCTTACGTGCGCACGCTCGCCTCGCGCGGCATCGAGCGCGCACTGGAAACCGACGCCGAGCTGCGCTCCGGGCTCCTCCTCTGGCACGGCGCCGTATCCCATCG
>DATIVM010000024.1:0-4757 GCA_035465975.1 Usitatibacter sp. | reverse complement strand
GCTCGTGGGCGGCCTGTGGCTCACGTACGCCTTGAGCTACAACCTGTCGGTTGCCGTGGGCGTCGGATTCATCGCGCTGGCGGGCGTCGCCGCGGAATTCGGGGTCGTCATGGTGCTCTACCTCGACAACGCCGTCGATGAGCTGCGGCGCTCGGGACGCAGGATCGATCAGGCGGCGCTACGCGAAGCCGTCATCCACGGCGCCCTGCAGCGCACCCGCCCCAAGATGATGACGGTGGCGGTGATCGTGGCCGGGCTCCTGCCGGTCATGTTCAGCGACGGCGCCGGCTCCGACGTCATGAAGCGCATCGCCGTGCCGCTCGTCGGCGGAATGCTGACCGCGCCCCTGCTGTCGCTCTTCGTCGTTCCGTCGCTGTACCTCTCGTGGCAGCGACGGCGGCACCAGCGCTTCGACGATCGGCCACCCCGAGGACCGCGCAACCGTCCCTAAGTGCAGCGGCTCAACTCGACCCTAAGAAAAGGGGAAATGAAAACGGCAACGGCCCTTCGTGGCCGTTGCCGTTCAGTCAGGAATGATTGGAGGCGGGGGTCGGAGTCGAACCGGCCTAGACGGATTTGCAATCCGCTGCATAACCGCTTTGCTACCCCGCCTCAGAGGCAGTCTTCCTACAGGCACTTCTGACTGCAAGTCATCGCACTACTGCAACCGTGCGATAGGTTACCGCTGCATAACCACTCCGCCACCCCGCCCGCGCGGCAATCCTCGGGAGAGAAGACCGGGGGATGATGCGGAACGGGGGAAACCGTGGCACGGCTTCCCCCGTGAATCTGGAGCGGCAGAAGAGTCTCGAACTCTCGACCTCAACCTTGGCAAGGTTGCGCTCTACCAACTGAGCTACTGCCGCAACGAGCTTGAAATTATAGCGTTTTCCGGAAAGCGCTTCAACCGCCGCGCCGCCCGGAATTCGGGGTGGCATCCCGGGAACAGCCGCGACGCCGGAATCTTCCGGCGCCCCCGACGATGGAGGCGCAGGAATGCGGAAGGTTCACCGGAGTGCCCGATTTCACAGACGCGCTTCCCGGACTGGGGCAGAATGTGCCCCCGCTGCCGTCCATGGAAAACCACAAAAGGGACCCCGCCATGTTCGATCGCCTTTCCCGCAGCTGGACCCTCGTCGTCGCAAGCGCCTCCGTGCTCCGCCAGGACAAGGAGCTCCTGCTCTTCCCGCTCATCTCGTTCGCCGCGCTGGTCGTGGTGCTCGCGACCTTCGCCTTTCCCGCCTGGCGCCTGGGCGTGTTCGCGGCGCTCTCGGGCGAGGGCCACGCGACCGCCGGGGGATACCTCCTCGCCTTCCTCTTCTACTTCGTGCAGTACTTCGTGATCGTCTTCTTCAACGCGGGGCTGGTCGGCGCGGCGATGATGCGGCTCGAAGGGGGCAATCCCACGTTCAAGGACGGGATGCGCATCGCGAGGTCGAGGATCTGGGTGATCGCCGGGTATGCCGCGATCGCCGCCACCGTCGGCACGATCCTGCGCGCGATCCAGGAGCGCGTCGGGTTCATCGGACGCATCGTCGTGGGTCTCATCGGCGTCGCCTGGTCCGTCGCGACCTTCCTCGTGGTGCCGGTGATCGTCGCGCGGCGCGACATGGGTCCGGTCGAGGCGGTGAAGCAGAGCGCGTACCTCCTGCGCTCGACGTGGGGCGAGAACCTCGCCGGCCAGGTCGGCATCGGCGCCGCCTTCTTCCTCGTCTACATCGCGGTGGGCTTCTGCGGCTTCTTCCTGTTCGTCGTGGCCGGCATGGGCCACGACTTCCGCCTCTTCGCCTTCGCGACCGTCCTCACGCTGCTCGGCCTCGCCGCGGCGGCCCTCGTGCACAGCGCGCTCTCGGGAATCTACGAGGCGGCGCTCTACCGCTACGCGACGAAGGGCGATGCGGTGCTCGGCTTCGACGCCGACGCGCTGGAGCTGGCCTTCCGGCCGAAGTAGCCTCTACTTCGGCGGCGCCGCGGGCGGCGACTCGATCGCCGCCTTGAGGTACACCCCCATCGACCACAGCGTGATGAGGGCCGCGATCCAGATGAGCCAGCGGCCCACGTTGACGGTGTGGAACCAGCCGAACAGCACGCCGTTGAAGAGCAGGAACGGGATCGCCACGAGCTGCGTGACGGTCTTCACCTTGCCGAGGATGTTCACGGCGACGCTCTTCGACTGGCCGATCTGCGCCATCCACTCGCGCAGCGCCGAGATGGTGATCTCGCGGCCGATGATGATGAGCGAGACCAGCGGGTTCACGAGCCCCTTCTCCGTGAGCACGATGAGCGCGGCCGCCACCATCAGCTTGTCCGCGACCGGATCGAGGAACGCGCCGAACGACGTCGTCTGGTTCCAGCGCCGCGCGAGCCAGCCGTCCAGCCAGTCGGTGATGGCCGCGACGATGAAGATCCACATGGAGGTCACGTTCGCCATGTGCTCGCTGATCCACGATTCCGGCATGTAGAGCACCGCCACGAAGAGCGGGATCGCCACGATCCGGCACCAGGTGAGGAACAGCGGGAAGTTGAAGCGGACCGGCACTTAGTGGAGCTCCTGGTAGATGCGCTCCGCGAGCGTGCGGCTGATGCCCTCGACGCGCGCGAGGTCGTCGATGCTCGCGGCGGCCACGCCCTGCAGCCCGCCGAAGTGCTCGAGGAGCCGCTGGCGGCGCCGCGGCCCCACCGCCGAGATCTGCTCGAGGCGCGAGGCGGTGCGCGCCTTGCCGCGGCGCGCGCGGTGCCCGGTGATCGCGAAGCGGTGCGCCTCGTCGCGCACCTGCTGGATGAGGTGCAGCGCCGGATGGTCGGGCGGCAGGCGGCGCGGCTCGTCCTCGCCGGCGAAGAAGAGCTGCTCGAGCCCGGGCTTGCGCTCCACCCCCTTCGCGACGGCGATCATGGGGATCTCGTGCAGGCCGAGGTCCGCCATCACCGACTGCGCGGCATGGAGCTGCCCGAGGCCGCCGTCGATGAGGATCAGGTCGGGCACCTTGCCTTCCCCGCCGGCGAGCTTGCGGTAGCGCACGTCGAGCGCGTAGCACATCGCCCCGTAGTCGTCGCCCGGCTCCACGCCCTTCACGTTGTAGCGCCGGTACTCGGAATTCTGCATCGCGCCCTTGTCGTACACGACGCACGAGGCGACCGTCGCCTCGCCCATCGTGTGGCTGATGTCGAAGCATTCGATGCGCTGGAGCGGGCTCTCCATCCCGAGGAATTCCTGCAGCGCGGCCACGCGCGCCTCCTGCGTCGCCTGCGCGGAGAGCCGCTGGCCGAGCGCGAGCGCGGCGTTGCGCCGCGCCATGTCGAGCCAGGTGTGCGCTTCCCCGATGGGCCGCGTGACGAGCTTCACCGCGTGCCCCGCGAGTCCCGCGAGCAGCGCCTCGAGGGCCGCGCGGTTCTCGAGGTCCTCGCACACCACGCGCCCCGGGACCGGCTGCTGCGCGTAGTGCTGCGTGAGGAAGGCCTCGACCACCGTGAGCGCGTCGCTCCCCGACGCGTTCTGCGGGAAGAAGCTGCGGTCGCCCAGGTGCCGGCCGCCGCGCACCATGGCGAGCGTCACGCACCACGTGCCCTCGCGCTCCACGACGGCGACGATGTCCACGTCGCCCGCGCCCGCCGATTCCGCGGCCTGCGAGGAGAGGATGCGCTGCAGCATCCGGATCTGGTCGCGGAAATGCGCCGCCTCCTCGTAGCGCTGCGCCTCGGCCGCCGCGTTCATCTTCGCGGTCAGGTCCTCGATGACGTCGCTCTCCTCGCCCTCGAGGAACTGCTCGGCATGCCGCACGTCGCGCGCGTACTGCTCCTGCGTGACGAGCTTCACGCAGGGCGCGGAGCAGCGGCGGATCTGGTGCAGCAGGCAGGGGCGCGAGCGGTGCGCGAAGACCGTGTCGTCGCAGGTTCGCAGCAGGAAGATCTTCTGCAGGTGGCCGATGGTGTCGCGCGCGCTCCACGCGCTCGGGAAGGGGCCGAAGTAGCGGTTGCCCTTCTGGTGGGCGCCGCGGTAGAAGCGGATCTGCGGATACTCGTGCCCGGTGACCAGGATGTAGCCGTAGCTCTTGTCGTCGCGGAAGAGGACGTTGTAGCGCGGCGCGAGGGACTTGATGAGGTTGTTCTCGACGAGCAGCGCCTCGGCCTCGGTGCGCGTCGGCGTGATCTCGGCGCCCGCGATCTGCGAGACCATCATCGCGGTGCGCGGGCTCGGGAGGTTCCTCTGGAAGTACGAGGAGACGCGCTTGCGCAGGTCGCTCGCCTTGCCGACGTAGATCACCTCGCCGGCGGCGTTCCTGAACCGGTAGACGCCGGGAAGGTTGGGCAGCCCCGCGAGGAAGGCCGCGGAATCGAAGGGGGGCGGCTGCGTCCCCGGCTTGCCGCTCATCACGCCGATCTTACGCGCGCCAGGTTCTCGGTCGCGGCAAGGTAGGCCGCGTTGGCCTCGAGTGCCGCGGTCGAGATCGCCCGGCCGCGCATGCGGTCGAGCCGCCGCGCGAGCGTCGGCGCGACGGGCCGGCGCTCGAGGCCCTCGAGGAGCGAATCCTGGGCGCGCGGATCGTTGCACAGGAGCACCACGTCGCAGCCGGCGTTGAGGGCCGCGTTGGCGCGCGCGACGGTGCCGCCCGCGGTGCTCGCCCCCTCCATGGAGAGGTCGTCGGAGAAGATGAGCCCCTCGAAGCCGAGCTTCTCGCGCAGGATCTTCTGCAGCCACACGCTGGAGAATCCCGCCGGCTTCGAGTCGACCTTCGGGTAGATCACGTGCGCCGGCATCA
>DATIVM010000023.1:0-9675 GCA_035465975.1 Usitatibacter sp. | reverse complement strand
GAGCGGTAGGCCTCGATCGCCCCAACCTGGTCGCCGAGGGCCTGCAGCGCCTTGCCGAGCAGCTTCCATGCGGCCGAGTAGGCCGGATCCTGGGCGAGCGCGGCGCGCAGGTGCTCGGCGGCCCGCGCGGCCTCGCCCTTGCCGAGGTATTGGGAGCCGAGGCCGACCCGCAGCATGGCGCTGTCCTTGCCGGCGGCGAGCAGGGCCTCGAGCTTCGCGGACGGGTCCATGGTTCTTTCACGGTATCATCTCCGCGTCGCTTGCGGGGCGAGGCCGCGCGAGCGGCCGGCCGCTCCGGCCGACCTTCCAACGACAGGAGGACCCGATGTTGCGCACGATCCGCATCGCCGCGGTTGCCCTTTGCGCTTCGCTGATCGCCTTCACGGCCGGCGCGCGGGACCGCGAAGTGACCATCGGCCTGCAGGCCGCCATCACGTCGATCGATCCCCACTACCACAACCTCTCGCCCAACAACGGCATGCTGCAGCAGATCTTCGAGCCGCTCATCCGCCGTGACGAGAACATGAAGCTGGTGCCGTGCCTCGCCACCTCGTGGAAGGCGCTCGACGACCTCACCTGGGAATTCAAGCTGCGCAAGGGCGTGCACTTCCACGACGGGTCGCCCTTCACGGCCGAGGATGTCGCCTTCACGCTCAAGCGCGTGCCCAACGTGCCCAACAGCCCGTCTTCGTTCGCCACCTTCACGAAGCCGATCGTCGACGTGAAGATCGTCGATCCATACACGATCGTCTTCAAGACCGCGACGCCGCACGTGCTGCTGCCGAGCGACATGGCGGCCGTGCTCATCGTCTCGAAGAAGAACGGCGAGAACGCGACGACGGAGGACTACAACTCGGGCAAGGCGGCGATCGGCACCGGGCCGTACAAGTTCAAGGAATACGTGCCGAACCAGCGCGTGGTGCTCACGGCGAACTACGGCTACTGGGGCGGGGAGGAGCCCTGGGACAAGGTGATGTTCAAGATCCTCTCCAATCCGGCGGCGCGCGTCGCGGCCCTGCTTTCCGGCGACGTGCAGATGATCGAAAACGTTCCGACGGCGGACCTCGCCCAGGTGAGGAAGGACAAGCGCTTCCACGTCGTGGACAAGGTGTCCAACCGCGTGATCTACGTGCATATGCAGCAGGGAAGCGACCAGTGCCCCCCCGGCGTCACCGACAAGTCGGGCAACCCCCTCGCGCACAATCCCTTCCGCGACCCGCGCGTGCGCAAGGCGCTCTCCATCGCCATCAACCGCGACGCGATCGCGCAACGCATCATGGAGGGGCAGGCGGTGCCCGCGGGGCAGCTCCTGCCCGACTTCTTCTTCGGCACGAGCAAAAAGCTGAAGCCGCCGAAGTACGATCCCGAAGCGGCGAAGAAGCTGCTCGCCGAGGCGGGGTACCCCAACGGCTTCGCGCTCACCATCTACGGCCCGAACAACCGCTACATCAACGACGAGAAGGTCGCGCAGGCGATCGCCCAGTTCTACTCGCGCATCGGCATCGACGCGAAGGTTCAGACCTTCCCCTCCAGCGTGTACTTCACGCGCGCTTCCAAGCTCGAGTTCGGCTACATGCTCCTCGGCTGGGGCACGGAGTCCGGGGAGCAGGGCTCGAGCCTGCGCTCGCTCCTCGCCACCCACGACCCGAAGAAGGGCATGGGCGTGACGAACCGCGCGCGCTACTCGAACCCGAAGCTCGACCAGCTCATCGAGCAGGCGATGGAAACGATCGACGACAGCAAGCGCGAGAAGCTGATCCAGCAGGCGGCCGAGCTCGCGATGGGGGACACCGCCCTCATCCCGATCCACTACGAGGTGAGCAACTGGGCGACCGCGGCCGCCTACAGGTACACGCCGCGCACCGACCAGTACACCCTCGCGATGGGGTTGCGGCCCGCGCGCTGATCCGATGGCGGCCTACGCGCTCCGGCGGCTGGGACAGAGCCTCCTCGTCCTCGCCCTGATGTCGTTCCTGGTGTTCGTGGGCGTGTACGCCATCGGCAATCCGATCGAGCTGCTGGTGAACCCGGAGGCCGACGACGCGGAACGCGCTCGCGCCGCGCAGGCGCTCGGCC
Organism: Usitatibacter sp.; assembly: GCA_035465975.1. GTDB lineage: Bacteria > Pseudomonadota > Gammaproteobacteria > Burkholderiales > Usitatibacteraceae > Usitatibacter. The sequence continues at coordinate 7,599 of DATIVM010000023.1, read as the reverse complement.
TCGACAAGCCGCTGCTCGTGCAGTACGGCGTGTTCCTGCTGCACGCGGCGAAGGGCGATCTGGGCCGCTCGTTCGTCTACAACATCCCGGCGATCCAGCTGATCCTCCAGCGCCTCCCCGCGACCCTCGAGCTCGCGCTCACCGCGACCGTGATCGCGATCCTCATCGGCATCCCGCTCGGCCTGGTCGCGGGGCTGAAGCCCGATTCGTGGATCGGCCGATCGATCATGGCCGGATCGATCGTGGGCTTCAGCCTGCCGACCTTCTGGGTGGGCCTCGTCCTGATCATGGTGTTCTCCGTCCAGCTCGGCTGGCTGCCGCCGAACGGCCGCGGCGCCACGGTGTCGCTCCTCGGCGTGCCGGTGAGCTTCCTCACGCTCGACGGGTTGAGGCACCTCGCCATGCCGGCGCTCAACCTCGCGCTGCTCAAGCTCTCGCTCCTGATACGGCTCACGCGGGCCGGCACGCGGGAGACCGTGCTGCAGGACTACGTCAAGTTCGCGCGGGCGAAGGGCCTTCCCATGCGGCGCGTGGTGGGCGTGCACGTCCTCAAGAACATCATGATCCCGATCGTCACCGTGATCGGGCTCGAGCTCGGCAGCGTCATCGCCTTCGCGATCGTCACCGAGTCGATCTTCGCCTGGCCGGGCACGGGCAAGCTCCTCATCGACTCGATCAACCAGCTCGACCGCCCGGTGATCGTCGCCTACCTGCTGGTGATCGTGGCGATCTTCATCGTCATCAACTTCGTCGTGGACGTGCTGTACTCGCTGCTCGATCCGCGGGTGCGCATCGGCTCGGCCGCGCCGGCCCATTGAATCCATGAGGATCGCCGCCGACCGGGCCCCGCTCGAGGACGGGCGCGCCGTGCGCGCCGAGTCCCCGTGGCGCCGCTTCGCCGCGGAGTTCGCGCAGAGCCGGCTCGCGCTCCTCGGTCTCGCGCTCCTCGTGCTGCTCGCCGCCGTCGCGATCGCCGCGCCGTGGATCGCGCCGCAGAATCCGTACGACCTCGCGCAACTCGATGTGCTCGATTCGCGTCTGCCGCCGGGCTCCGAATCGCTCGCCGGCAAGACCTACTGGCTCGGGACCGACGACCAGGGCCGCGACATGCTCTCGGCGATCCTCTTCGGATTGCGCATCTCCCTCACGGTGGGCGTGGCGAGCACCGTCGCCGCGCTCGCGCTCGGGCTCGCGCTGGGGCTCGCGGCGGCCTACTTCGGGGGCTGGCTCGACGCCGCGATCATGCGCATCGCCGACATCCAGCTCTCGTTTCCCGCGATCCTCATCGCGCTGATCCTCCTCGCCGCGCTGGGGCAGGGCGTGGGCAAGATCATCGTGGCGCTCGTCACCGTGCAGTGGGCGTACTACGCGCGCACCGTGCGCTCGGCGGCGCTGGTCGAGCGGCAGAAGGAATACGTCGAGGCCGCGAAGGTGCTCGCGCTCCCCGAGGCGCGCATCGTGTTCCGCCACATCCTGCCCAACTGCCTGCCGCCGCTCATCGTGGTGGCGACGGTCCAGGTGGCGCACGCCATCTCGCTCGAGGCGACGCTCTCGTTCCTCGGGCTGGGCCTGCCGATCACGGAGCCCTCGCTCGGGCTCCTCATCGCGAACGGCTTCCAGTACCTGCTGTCGGGCAAGTACTGGATCAGCTTCTACCCGGGCATCGCGCTGCTCGTCACGATCATGGCGATCAACCTCGTCGCCGACCAGCTGCGCGACGTCCTGAATCCGAGGCTCAAGCGATGAGCGCGGTGCTGGAGGTCGAGGGGCTGCGCACCCATTTCTTCACGCGCTCCGGCGTGGTGAAGGCGGTGGACGGCGTCGCCCTGTCCCTGGAGCGGGGTCGCGTGCTGGGGCTGGTCGGCGAATCGGGCTGCGGCAAATCGATGACCGGCTACTCGATCATGGGCCTCGTCGACGAGCCGGGGCGCATCGTGGAGGGCAGCATCCGGCTGGAGGGCCGCGAGCTCGTCGGCCTGGATGCGGAGGCGTGGCGCAAGCTCCGCGGCGACCGGATCGCGATGATCTTCCAGGACCCGATGATGACCCTCAACCCGGTCCTGCGGATCGACACGCAGATGGTCGAGGCGGTTCGCGCACACCACCACGTCACGCGCGCGGCGGCGCTCGACCGCTGCCGCGAGGCGCTCGCGTGGGTCGGCATCCCTTCGCCCGACGAGCGGCTGCGCGCCTATCCGCACCAGTTCTCCGGCGGCATGCGGCAGCGCGTGGCGATCGCGATCGCCCTCGTGAACCGGCCCGCGCTGGTGATCGCCGACGAGCCGACCACCGCGCTCGACGTGACGATCCAGGGCCAGATCCTCTTCGAGATGCAGCGGCTGTGCCGCGAGAGCGGCGCGGCGCTCATCTGGATCACCCACGACCTGTCGGTGGTCGCGGGGCTCGCCGACGAGATCTGCGTGATGTACGCAGGACGGATCGTCGAGTCGGGCCCCGTGGACGCGGTGCTCGACGCGCCGCTGCACCCCTACACGCGCGGACTGCTCGAATCGATCCCCAGCCGCAACGCGCCCGGTCGCCCGCTGGCGCAGATTCCCGGAATGGCGCCGCCCCTCGACCAGCTCGACGCGGGATGCGCGTTCCGCAGCCGCTGTCCGCGGGCCGCCGATGCATGCCGGGTCGCACCCCCCGTGAGCCGGCCCGCGCCGGCGCGCACCCTTCGTTGCGTGAGGCCTCTCGCGTGAACGCCGTCGCCGGATCGCCGTTGCTGGAGCTGCGCCGGGTCTCGAAGCGCTTCGAGGTGCGCGGCGCCGGAACGGTGCACGCCCTCGACGACGTGAGCCTCGCGGTGCGCGGCCGCGAGGTGGTCGGCCTCGTGGGAGAATCGGGATGTGGTAAATCGACCCTGGGGCGCATCGTATCGCGGCTCCTCGAGCCGAGCGAGGGCGAGCGTTACTGGAACGGCCGTCCCTATGCGCAGCTCGACGGGCGCTCGATGCGCGCCGAGCGCCTCGCCGTGCAGATGATCTTCCAGGACCCCTACGCCTCGCTCAACCCGCGCATGCGCGTGGCGCAGATCGTGGGCGAGGCCCCCGTCGTCCACGGGCTCGTCCCCGCCCGCGGGCGCGACGACTACGTCGCCGAGCTCCTGCGGCGCGTCGGTCTCGACCCCTCGCTGATGCGGCGCTTCCCGCACCAGTTCTCCGGGGGACAGCGCAGCCGCATCGGCATCGCGCGGGCGCTCGCCGTGCAGCCGCGCTTCCTGGTCTGCGACGAGGCGGTCGCGGCGCTCGACGTGTCGATCCAGGCGCAGGTGCTGAACCTCTTCATCCGCCTGCGCGAGGAGCTCGGCCTCACGTACCTCTTCATCAGCCACGACCTCGGCGTGATCCGGCACGTCTCCGATCGCGTGGTGGTGATGTACCTCGGGCGGATCGTGGAGTCGGCGCCTGCCGCGGAGCTCTACGAGCGGCCGAACCATCCGTACACCCAGGCGCTGATCCTCGAGGTCCCGAAGATCGATGCCCGTCGCCGGACCTACGCGCCGATCCGCGGCGAGATTCCCTCGCCGCTCGCTCCGCCGACGGGTTGCCACTTCCACCCGCGCTGCCCGAAGGCGTTCGCCCGGTGCCGCGCGGAGCGCCCGGTCCTGCGCGAGATCGCGCCCGGCCACCATTCCGCATGCCACCTGAACGAGATCCCCGCCCCATGAACGATGCCTTCCACGTCACCGCCCCGCGAGGACGCCGGGTTCCCCTGGTGCTCGATTCCCCGCACAGCGGAACCGACTATCCCGAGGACTTCCGTCCCGCGGTCTCCCTCGAGGAGCTGCGGCAGGCGGAGGACAGCTACGTGGACGAGCTCTTCGCGCACGGCCCCGTGGCCGGCGCCATGCTCATCGCCGCCCGGTTCCCGCGCAGCTACATCGACCCGAACCGCTCGCTCCTCGACATCGATCCCTCGCTCCTCGACGCGCCGTGGCCCGGTCCCGCGATCGCCACCCGCAAGACCGAGCTCGGCATCGGCCTCATCTGGCGTATCCTCGACTCCGGGGCGCCGATCTACGCGCGCAAGCTGAGCGTCGAGGAGGTGAAGCGGCGCATCGTGCGCTACCACCAGCCCTACCAGCGGGCGGTCAAGGACGCGCTCGACGAAGCCCACGATCACTTCGGCGCGGTCTGGCACCTGAACCTGCACTCGATGCCCTCGGTGAGCGGCAAGATCTCGGAGGAGGGGCCGGGCAAGTCGCGCGCCGACTTCGTCCTCGGGGACCGCGACGGCACCACCTGCGAGGCGGACTTCACGGCGCGGGTCGCCGAGACGCTGCGCGGGATGGGCTACGCGGTGAAGGTGAACGATCCCTACAAGGGCGTGGAGCTGGTACGGGCGTTCTCCGATCCTTCGGCCCGACGCCACAGCCTGCAGATCGAGGTGAACCGGCGCCTCTACATGGACGAGTCGAGCCGCTTGCGCTCGGCGGGCTTCGACGCGTTGCGCCGGGACATGGCGCGGCTGCTCGACGAGGTGGCCGCGTATGCCGCGGAACGCGGCTCCCATGCGTGCGATGCGCATTCGCACGATCACGGGCACGAGCACCACGACCACAATCACGCCCACGGCCATGACCACGGCCATGCCCACGACCACGGCCATCATCACGGGCACTCCCATTCCCGCAAACCGCATGACCACTGAAAAACCCATGATCGCGATTCCCATCGAGCTCGAAGCTCCCGACATCAAACCCCATCGCCGCTCCTCTACCGGGGTGGACTGGGTCCACACCTTCGAGAGCGGCAAGCCCGGCCCGCACGTGATGGTCGCGGCCCTCACCCACGGCAACGAGATCTGCGGCGCGATCGTCGTCGACCGCCTGCTGCGCGAGGGGCTGCGCCCGGCGCGCGGCTCGCTCACGCTCGCGTTCAACAACGTCGCCGCCTTCGAGCGCTTCGATACGCGCAACCCGTACGCCTCGCGCTTCATCGACGAGGACTTCAACCGGGTGTGGACGCGCGAGACGCTCGACGGTCCCCGCCAGAGCGCGGAGCTCGCCCGCGCCCGCGAGCTGCGGCCGTTCGTCGAGGCCGCGGATTTCCTGCTCGACATCCATTCCATGCTCGAGCCCAGCCCGCCGGTCATGATCTGCGGCCCGCTCGAGAAGGGGATCCGTTTCGCCTTCGAGATCGGCGTCCCCGAGCACGTGGTGAGCGACGTCGGGCATGCGAACGGCACGCGCATGCGCGACTACGGCGGCTTCGGCGATGCGGCGAGCGGGAAGAACGCGCTGCTCGTCGAATGCGGGCAGCATTGGGAGCGCAACGCCGAGCGCATGGCGTGGCAGGCGACCTGGCGCTTCCTCCGCCACACGGGCGTGGTCGCGCCGGAACGGGCGGATCGCGAGATCGAGGCGCAACCCGCGCCCCAGAAGCTCGTGCGCGTGACGGAGGCGGTGATCGCCAGTTCGCCCTCGTTCCGCTTCGCCCGCCCCTTCGGCGGGATGGAAGTCGTGCCCCGCCAGGGGGATCTCATCGCCTGGGACGGCGACGAGCCGGTGCGCGCGCCCTACGACAACTGCGTGCTCGTGATGCCCGTGCCGAACAACGTGAAGACCGGCCTCACGGCGGTTCGCCTCGGCCGCATCGAGCCGCGCTAGCTTCCCGCGGCCATATCCGCAGCCCCGGGCTCGCCGGGGCTATCTCACGACGCGTCGTCGGTCTTGCCCGACGGACGGATCCCGAGCTGCTTGAGCTTGCGGTAGAGGTGCGTGCGCTCGAGGCCGACGCGGTCGGCCACGCGCGACATGTTCCCTTCCTCGCGCCGGATGTGGTGCAGGAAGTACTGCTTCTCGAACTGCTCCCGCGCATCGCGCAGCGGCAGGTCGAGCGACACGCCGATCTCGGTGGTGGGCTGCTCGCGGGGTCCGAGGTTGAACTCCCGCGCCACGCGGTTCACGTCCTCGGCCGTGATCTCCGGCGTGAGCGCGGTGAGCGCGAGGGTCTTCACGACGTTCTGCAGCACCGGGAGGTTGCCGGGCCAATCGAGGTTGCGCATGACGTTGAGCGCGCTCACCGTGATGGTGCGCAGCGGCACCTCGTTGGCATCCACCAGCTGCGTGAGGAGCGTGGTGGCGATGTCCGGGATGTCCTCCGGGTGGTCGGCGAGCGACGGCACGCGGATCGTGAGCCCCGAGAGCTGGTTGTAGAGCGCCGCGTCGAAGTGGCCGTCATCCACCAGCGCGGGGAGCGGCGCCGTCGCCGCGCAGACCAGCCGCACATTGAACTTGTCGAGCTTGCCGATGAGCTGCAGCAGCCCCTTCTGCTCGGCCTTCGAGAGCTCGGAGATCTCGGGCAGGAAGAGCATGCCCTCGCGCGCCTCGTTGAGCGGCTCGAAGGGGTTCGAGGCGAGCCACTCCGTGTCCTCCGGAGAGACCCACGGCGTGTTGGGCAGGTGCAGGTGGCGGGCGCACACCTCGAAGCCGCATCCCGGCTCGCCCGTGAGCAGGACCGGCGTGTGCAACCGGCCCACCTGCTCGAGGCGCTGACGCAGCTCCTGGATCACCCGCGCGCGGCCGAGGTTCACGAGCGCGAGCCCGGTCTTGGGCAGCACGCGCCCGCCGGCGAGCGCCTTGCCGACGGTCGCGAGGAGCTTGGGCAGGCTGATCGGCTTCTCGAGGAAGTCGAAGGCCCCGATGCGCGTCGCCTCCACCGCCGAGTCGATGGTGCCGTGCCCGGACATCATGACCACGGGCATCGTGAGGAGCCCGCTTCCCGCCCATTCCTTGAGGAGCGTGATGCCGTCCGTGTCGGGCATCCAGATGTCCAGCAGCACCAGGTCGGGACGCATCTCCTTGCGTGCCGAGCGCGCCGTCTGCGCGTTCTCCGCGAGCCGCACGCCGTAGCCTTCGTCGCGCAGGATCTCGAACAGCAGCTCGCGGATTCCGACCTCGTCGTCCACTACCAGAATCTGGTTCGCCGACATGCTTTCGCCTTCGTCTTCGCCTACGCCGCGGCCCTCGACGGCAGCACGATGCTCACGGTCGCCCCGTGCGGCTTCACGTTCTCGACCAGGATCCGGCCGTGGTGCTCGTCGACGATCTTCTTCACGATGGCGAGGCCGAGACCGGTTCCCTTGGGCTTGGTCGTCACGTACGGCTCGAAGATCCGTCCCATGACGCCTTCCGCGATCCCGCTCCCGTTGTCGCGCACGGTGAGCAGCACGCCCCCCGTGCCGAGCGAGGTCGAGACGAGGATCCGCGGCGAATCGATGCCGGACAGGGCGTCGATCGCGTTCTGGAAGAGATTGTGCAACACCTGGCGCAGCATGCCGGGGTCCGCATGGATCTGGGGCAGCCCCTCGGCGAGCCGGGCCTCGATCGCCACGCCCATCGCCTCGTAGAGCACGAGCACCTCGCGCACCAGGTCGTTCAGGGCGATCGGGCGCGCGTTCATGCGCGAGGCGTGCGCGTACTGCGAGAAGTCGTCGACCATGCCCTTCATGGCCGCGACGTGGGTCACGATCGTGCCGGTCGCGCGACGCAGGATGTCGGCCTCGGCGGCGGGCAGCTTGTCCTGCAGCTTGTGCTGCAGCCGCTCGGCCGAGAGCTGGATCGGCGTGAGCGGGTTCTTGATCTCGTGCGCG
>DATIVM010000022.1:0-3878 GCA_035465975.1 Usitatibacter sp. | reverse complement strand
TTTCCGACACCCATGAAAGTGGCAATCTGCGGTTCCGGCGTCGGCACTTCCACGGGTCGATCGAGCGTCGCATTTCGAATGCCCAACGCAGGCGACCGGAGCGTGAAACGCTCGTAGCAGCGCCCCACTTCTACCCGCTGTGCCAGGCCTGGGGTGTCCGAGACGGATATTGCGATGAGCTGGCGCACAAGCGCAAGCGACGCGCCGCTTTCGGACCGTCGACTCGATCGCGAGGTTGGGCGTCATGTCACCACGGCGCGGCAAGCGGGCCCCAGGGGGGAAGCATGTGAATCGTGTCTGTCAGCACCGGCTCTATGCTCGCTGGCCGGACCGGCGGGAGACGACCAGGCTTGCCGCTACCGACGCCAACAAGATCAATCCGACGATTCCCAGGGCGATCCCTACAGGAATTTTGTAGACGTCAAGCAACAGCATCTTCACCCCGATGAACATCAGGATTACCGCCAGCCCGTACTTGAGCAGGCGGAAGCGCTGCGCCATGTCGGCCAGCAGGAAGTACATCGCCCGCAGCCCGAGGATGGCGAAGATGTTGGAGGTGAAGACGATGAACGGGTCGCCGGTGACCGCGAAGATCGCGGGGATCGAGTCGACGGCGAAGACGAGGTCGGTGGCCTCGACCAGCACGAGGACGACGAACAGCGGGGTCGCGTAGCGCACGCCATCCTTCCTCACCCAGAACTTCTCCCCGTGGTGCTCGTCGGTGATCCGCACGTGGCCGCGCATCCAGCGCAGGATGGGGTTCTTCCCGAGGTCCGGCTCGTGCTTCGCGAAGAGGAGCATCTTCACGCCGGTGGCGAGCAGGAACAGCCCGAAGACGTAGAGGATCCAGTGGAACTGCGCGAGCAGGATCGCGCCGGCGTAGATGAGCGCGGCGCGCATCGCGATCGCGCCCAGCACGCCGTAGAGCAGCACCCGCTTCTGCAGCTCCGCCGGCACCGCGAAGAAGCCGAACAGCGTGATCCACACGAACACGTTGTCGACCGCGAGCGATTTCTCGATCAGGTAGCCGGTCAGGTACTCGAGCGCCTTTTGGTTCGCCACCTCGCGAGCGAAGCGCCCGTCCAGGTGCCACCAGAACCAGCCGCAGAACGCCAGTCCCACGACGATCCACGCCACGGTCCAGCCGGCGGACTCCTTCACGCCGACGCGGTGCGCGCCTCGGGCCTTGAGGGCGAAGACGTCCACCGCGAGCAACGCGATCACGACGAGCGTGAATCCGAGATACAGGAGCGGCGTGCCGGTGGACTCGACGGTCATCGCTTCGTTTCCGTCCGGAGCTCGCCTTTCGTGCGGTGCGCAATCCGCACCAGGTAGTAACCGAGCGTCAACGCGAGCATGAGCGCGCCGATCCCCAGCAGCGCTCCTTCGGGAAGCTCCTTCGGCTCCAGCACGACGATCTTGCGCGCCACCGCGATCACCGCCACCGCGAGCACCGCCTCGAGGTGGATCTCCCGGCTCTCCACGTAAGCCTTCAGCGAGTGCAGCAGCTCGATCCCGATGAGGACCAGGAGGAACTGCCCGAAGAGCTCCAGCAGCTCGTGGATCTCCAGCAGGATCCGCGGCGGAGTGAGCAGGTCCTTCGCCAGGATCCATCCGAGCTCGATGGTGGCGAGCAATACCACGCCCGCCATCATGGCGAGCAGCACGCGGGTGATGGCCGATTCGAACTTGCCGAGCAGCGCGAACATGGGCGTGCCGCCTTCCTGGAGTCGATGGGCGCGAGGCGCCCCTTGGCCGAGGCTATCAAGGCGGCCGGGCGCGCCGGTCGGCGCAGGTCAAATGTCGTGCGCTTCCCCCCTCGCCCTTGGGCGAGGGCCGCGCCCGCGGGCGCTTCGCGCCCCTATCGCGCCTTGCCGCGGACTTTCACCGCGAGCCCCCCGAGCGCCTCGGACCTCGCGACCGTCACCTCCAGCCCGTGCGTCGCCGCGATGCGCCGCACGATCGACCAGCCCAGGCCGCTGCCGCTTTCATCGGTGCCCAGCGTCCGGAAGAAGCGCTCGCCCAGCCTCGCGCGATCGGCATCGGAAATCCCGGGCCCGCTGTCCTCGACGCGCAGCGACACCCGATCGCCTTCGCGCGCCACGGTGGCCCGCACGAGCGCCCCGGGCGGCGAGTAGCGCACCGCGTTGTCGAGGAGGTTTCGCACCAGCACGCCGAGGAGCGGATCGTTGCCGCGCATCGGCGCGGGCGTCTCGGCATCGAGCTCCAGCGATTGTTCCTTCGCCACCGCGGCGGGCGCGATCTCGGCGGCCACGCGCCGGGCGATCGCGGCGAGGTCCACGAGCTCCATGGCGGGGCCCGCCGCGGCCTCGAGCCGCGAGAGCGTGAGGAGCTGGTCGACGAGGCGCGCGAGGCGGTCGGTTCCTTCGATCGTCGCCTGCAGCGCATGCCGGCGGCGGGCCGCGTCGGTCTCGGCGAGCGCCACCTGCGCCTGCGCGCGGATCGCGGCGATCGGCGTGCGCAGCTCGTGCGCCGCGTCCGCCGTGAAGCGGCGCTCGGACTCGAGCAGCGTCGCGATGCGCCCGAAGAGCGCGTTGAGCGCCTCCACCACCGGCACCATCTCGCTCGGCGCGCCCGCGGACGACAGCGGCTCGAGCGCCTGGGGCTCGCGCTGCGCGAGGCCATCGCGCAGCCCGCGCAACGGCGCCACGCCCCAGCGCACCGCCCACCACACGCCCAGCGCGAGGACCGGGAGCGCGAGCGCCATCGGCCAGAAGGCGCCCTGCAGCACGGCGAAGAGGATCGAGTCGCGCGAGCGCACCTGCTCGCACACGTACACCTGCACGTCGTTCTCGCGCCCCTGCGTGGCGAAGACGCGCCAGGGGACGCCGTCGATGGAGATCGTGCGGAAGCCCTCGCGGAATCCCTCGGGGTCGAGCATCGGGTGCTGCGGCGCGTTCTCCGACTGCAGGACGAGGCGCCCCTCGTGGAACACCTGGAACGCAACCTTCGGCGCGTAGCGATGCAGCGACGGCGCGCGCAGGCGCTTGTGCTCCTCCATCTCGCCCGCCTGCTGCACCACGAGGAGCGCCGCGGCCTGCGCGAGGTGGCCGTCGAGGAGCTCGTCCAGCTCGTGGCGCGCGTCGATCCACGCCGTGATCGCGGTCGCGGCCCACACCACGGCCACGAATCCCAGCACGAGCGCGAGGATGCGCCCCTGCAGCGAGCGCGGCGCCTTCACGCGGCCGGGGCTTCGCGCGGCAGCATGTAGCCCACGCCGCGCACCGTGCGTATCAATCCAGCGCCCAGCTTGCGGCGCACGTTGTGCACGTGCACTTCCACGGCGTTGCTCTCGACTTCCTCGCCCCAGCCGTAGATGTGTCGCTCGAGCTGCTCGCGGGTGAGGATGCGCCCGGCGTTGAGCATGAGCGCGTGCAGCAGGTCGAACTCCCGCGCGGCGAGGGGCACCTCGGTTCCGGCCTTGTAGACGGCCCGCGCGGCCGGATCGAGCGAAACGTCCTGCACCTCGAGGCGCTCCTCCGCCTGGCCGTGGGACCGGCGCACGAGCGCGCGCAGCCTTGCCGCGAGCTCGTCGATGTCGACGGGCTTCACGACGTAGTCGTCCGCTCCCACGTCCAAACCGCGCACGCGATCGGGCACCGCGTCGCGCGCGGTGAGCACGAGGACGGGTGTCGCGACATGCGCGCGCCGCACGTGGGCGAGCGCATCGAGGCCGTCCTGCCGCGGCAATCCCAGGTCCAGCACCGCGGCGTCGTGCTGCGCGGCGCGCAGCTCGCGCTCGGCCGCCTCGCCGTCGCGCACCCAGTCGACGCGAAAGCCCCGCTGGGCGAGGCCCGCCTTCAGGCCGTCGCCCAGCAGGGGATCGTCTTCCGCGAGCAGGATGCGCATGGGTGAAT
>DATIVM010000021.1:0-4910 GCA_035465975.1 Usitatibacter sp. | reverse complement strand
ATGCGCGCGAAGTTCAGGCCCGCGCCGTCGTCCGTCACGGTGAGCACCACCTCGTTGCCGCGCTGCACGGCGTCGATCGCGATCTCGCCGATCTCGGGCTTGCCCGCGGCGAGGCGGTCGGCCGGCTTCTCGATGCCGTGGGCGATGGCGTTGCGCAGCAGGTGCTCGAAGGGCGCGGTGATCTTCTCCAGCACGGAGCGGTCGAGCTCGGTGCGCGTGCCCTTGAATTCCAGGTTCGCCTTCTTGTCGAGCTCCTTCGCGGTCTGGCGCACCACGCGGTAGAAGCGATCCGCGAGGTTGCCCAACGGCACCAGGCGCACGCCCATGAGGCCCTGCTGCAGCTCGCGGTTCAGCCGCGCCTGCGCGTGGATCGCGAGCTCGGTCTCGTCGAGGTTCTTCTGCAGGCCCTGGTGCAGCGTGATCACGTCGCCCAGCGACTCGGCGAGGAAGCGCGTGAGCTCCTGCATGCGCGAGAAGCGGTCGAACTCGAGCGGGTCGAAGGTCTCGCCGCTCTCCTCCTTCGCCTTGATCGTGCTCTGCATCTGCGACTCGGCGGCGATCTCGATCTCGCGCAGCTGCGCGCGCATGCGCGAGATGTTGTCCGTGAGGTCGCCGAGCGCGCGCTTGAACGCCGCCATCTCGCCCTCGATCCGCGAGCGCGCGATGGACAGCTCCCCCGCCTCGTTCACGAAGCGGTCGATCATCTCGGCGTTCACCCGCAGCAGCGCCGCGCGCGTCTCGCGCAGCTCCGGCGGCGTGGCCTCGCGCTGCGCCATCTCCTGCGCCGCGGCGGCGATCACCGCGAGCGCGCCCGGCTTGTCCTTCTGGTGCTCGAAGACCGCCGCGACCGGCACCTCGATCGGCTCGGCCTCGACGAGGTCCTCGCCGCGCTGCAGCCGCTCGAGCGACATCGAGAAGCGGTCCACGCGCTCCTCGATCTCGTCGAACTGCCTCGCGTCGGGCACCTCCACCTCGTCGATCGCGTTCACGCGCGCCTCGAGGACGTGGGCGAGCTCGCCCAGGCGCATGAGGCCCGTCATGCGGGCGCTGCCCTTCAGGGTGTGCAGGTGCCGCTGCAATTCCGCCGCGGCGGAGTGGTCCGCGGGCGACGCCTTCCAGCGCCGCACGCCCTCGCTCACCTGCGGGAGGATCTCCTTCGCCTCGTCGATGAAGACCGGCAGCAGGTCGCGGTCGACGTCGTCGTGGATCTTGCGCTGCTCCTTGCCGGCCTCGAACGGGCGTGCCGGCTCCTCGGGGGCGGGAGCGGCCGCCGCCTGGGCCGCGAGCGCCGCGGCCGCCTCGGCCGGAACGGCGATCGAAGGCTGCGCGACGATGGCCGGCTCGGGCGTCCTGGGCGGCTCGGGGGCCGTCACGGGCTCGCGCGTGCTGGGCCGCTCGGGGGCCGTCACCGGCTCGGGCTGCGCCGGCACCAGGTCGAGCGAAGGCATCTGCGCCGCGGCGGGCGATTCAACGACGGGCCGCGGCATGAACGCGGGCAATTCGGGCGCGGCTTCTTGCACCGGCGCCGCCGGCTCGACCGGAGCTTCCCCTTCGCGGGCCTCGAGCGCCTCGCGCACGACGCCCGGCATGCGGATGTGCGTTCCCTCGCCGGTCCTGCGCGCCTCGCGCAGCCCCTCGCGCAGCGCGGCGAGGTCGGCGATCACGTCGTCGCGCGGATAGGGAAGCGCCGCCCCGCGCACCGACTCGACCATCGCCATGAGCGCGTCCACCGCGCGCCGCGTGACCGCGAGGCGATGCGCGTCGAATTCCGGCGGCAGGTCCATCGCGTCCTGCAGCCACTTCTCGAGCGCGTAGGCGAGCGCGGCCACGTCGTCGAAGCCCGTCGTGCGCGAGCTGCTCGAAAGCGTGTGCGCGGCGCGCATGAACGCGGGCTCGACCGGGTGCAGGGGATCGGCCTCGAGGAGCGCCATGTGCTCCTGGAGCGCGGCGACGTGCTGCTCCGCCTCGCCCAGATAGATCGTGAAGAGCGGCCGCGGCAGCACGACGGACCCGATCGTCGCGAGCTCCTCCTCGGGCGCGTGCGACTCGGCGGGCTCCTCGGGCGCGGGGGCCGCGGCGAAGAGCTCCGCGAGGTCCGGCATCGGGGCGGCCGCGGGAGCCTGCTCCACGGGCCTTTCCTCGGCCGGCTTCGGCTCCAGGCCCAGCGATTCGAAGTCGAGCTCGAAGGAGGGCTCGCCCTGCGCCGGCGCCGCGGGCACGGCAACCGCGGGCGCTTGCGCAGCTGCCTCGGCGACCGCGGGCGCTTCGGCTGGGGCCTGCGCAATCACGGGCGCCTGTGCAGCCGCGGGCGTCTCGGCCTCGGCGGGCGCGGCGGGTTGCACGGCCTCCCGCTCGTTCTTGAGCGCCTCGGCCTCGCGGACGATCTGCGCCCCGTCGATCGACGCGCTCCCGGATTCCTTGAGATCGCCCACCCAGCGGCCGAACGACTCGCGCGCGAGGCCGATGAAGTCGAGGAGCGGCGGCGTCGCCGGCCTCTCCTCCTTCAGCCACTTGTTCATGACCTGCTCGCACTGCCAGGCCATCTCGCCGAGGTCGGTGAGCCCCACCATCCGCCCGCTGCCCTTGAGCGTGTGGAAGCCGCGGCGGATCGTGGTGAGCGCCTCGCGATCGTGCGGCGCCTCGCGGCAGACCTGCAGGTGGCTCTCGATGGTGCCGATCACCTCGCCCGCTTCCTCGAGGAAGATCTCGAGGAGCTCCTTGTCGATCTCGGCGCCCGGCGCGTCGACGAGCTGCACGACCTGCGGCGTCGGCGTCTCGGGCGGCTTCTGCGGGGCGAGATCCTGGATCGCCCGGAATACGCCGGTGTCGGGTGCGACCGCTTCCTTGATGACCTGCAGCGCCTCCTCGCTCTTGCGCGCCACGGCGGAATCGGAGAGCACGGCGGCGTCGCGCTGCAGGGCGCCCACGGCCTTCTCGAGCCTCTCGCGCGTTTCCTGCTGCGGCTTGTCCTTCCAGTCCTCGTAGAGCGCCTGCACCTTCTGCTTCTGCACGTCGATGTCGAGCGGCGACACGGTGCCGGTACGGCGCACCTCGATCTCGGCCTGCGGCTCGGCGAGCCCGAAGCGCAGCAGCGCGGGCATGAGGGCGGCGCGCGGCGAGGCGGCGCCTTCCTGCAGCGCCGCGACGAAGAGCCCGAGGGCGGACAAGCCGTCGGCCACCATCTCCGCGGCCTCGCCCGTGCCGTCGGCGGAGCCCTCGGCGAACTGCTGCACGCGCGCCATCACGGCCGCGTTGAGCGCCGCCGCGTCGGAGAGCTCGAGAATCATGAGCGCGCCCTGCACCTGCGCGAACTGGGCGGTGAGCGCCTTGAGCTCGCCGCGCTTCGAGGGGTCTCGGAAGAACGCGTCAAGGACCTGCTCGATGTTCTGCAGGTTCACCTGGACTTCCTGCCCGACCTGGAAGATGAGCAGCTTCTCCTGCGCGCGCCGCGTCATCTCGTCGAGGAGGCCGCCCTCGATCGCCTCGACCGGCGCGAGCGCCTCGCCCGCCATGGCCGCGCGCAGGCGCTCGGCGACGGTGCGCGCCTGGCGCGGGAAATCCGGACCGAGCCGCGCGAGGTTCTCGAGCGCCGACTCCACGAAGAGCATCGCGGTGGCCACCTCGAGCGCCTGGGATTCGGACGGCGGTATCGCCTTCGCCCTGAGCGCGGGCGCGATCTCGGTGAGCCGCACCAGGACGAGCTGCAGGTCCTTGTCGGGCAGCTTGCCGGCGCGCTCGGCGAGCACCAGCGCCTGCTTGCCGAACGGCTCGAGCGCCGCGCGGTTGCCCGAGGTGTACTTCAGCCACGCGTCCTTCTGCTGGCCCGTCAGATCGCGCAGCTCGCGCACCAGCGGCGCGAGCGCCTCGTCGTCGGCGACGCGGGCGTTGCGATCCGGCACCTCGAGCAGCCGCTCGAGGCGATAGACGTCCTTGAGGAGGCCGATCCGCTCGGACACCGCCGAGGAACGCCCCACCATGAGCAGCAGGTCGCGGAACAGCCGCTCGGCCACCTTCGCCGAGCCGTCGATGAGCTGCTTCACCTGCTGGTCGAGCTTGGCGAAGAGCGGCTTGCTCGCCGGCCCGACCTCGGTCCCGCCGAAGACGAGCGAATCGAAGAAGGCGGAGGCCGCGGTCCAGAACGGACGGTTCGAGGTCGCGGCCTGCAGCGACTCGATCGCGCACACCGCGGCGTGCATCTGGCGCAGCGCCTCGGCGACGTCGGCCCCCTTCAGCATGCGCAGCAGCCCCTGCTGGTATTGCGCGCGCTGGAGCTGCAGCGCCTTCGCGAGCACGGGGTCGTCGAGCGGCTCGGCGGAGGCGAGCGCCGGAAGCGGCGCGGAGAGGTCCGGATAGAAGAGGTCGCCCTCGTTGGCGTCGTTCTGGCCGCGCGCGCGATTGAGCTCGAGGTACGGCGCGAGGAGGCGCATCGGCCGGTCCGGTTCGCCGGCGAGCAGCGCATCCAGGTACTGGGAGAGCGCCGAGATGCCGCGCTTGGCCGCGGCGATCGCGACGGGAAGCCGCGCCGCGTCCTCGCCCTCGAGGAACGCCACCAGCTTCTCGAGCTCCTCGTTGAACCGCGTGGCGGCGCCCAGCCCCACCATGGCGAGGGCGCCCGTCGCCTGGTGAAGGTGCGTGAGGATGTACTTGACGGGGCCGCGCTCGTCCGGATGCGCGGCGAGTCTGTCGAGGTTCTCGCGCGCCTGGTTGAGCGAGTGGTCGATCTCGGTCTTGACCCAGGTGAGGGGTCCGAGGTCGAAATCGGTGATCGGGTGGGCCGCCATCGCTCTGTGGTCTTCCTTGTCCTTGCTCGCTCGATTCCCGGGTCTACAGCTTGAAGCCGGACACGGAGCTCTTCAGCTCCTGGGCCACCGTGGCGAGGTCGCGGATCGAGCCCGCGGCCTGCTGCGTGC
>DATIVM010000020.1:0-2285 GCA_035465975.1 Usitatibacter sp. | reverse complement strand
CACCGGATCGCCCTTCTTCGCGCCGAGCGGATATGCGACCGACGGCGCGGCCGGCCCCGCGATGAGGTCGCACCTGGCGAACGCCTCGGTGAAATCGCGCGCGATGAGGCGCCGGATCCTCTGCGCCTGGAGGTAGTACGCGTCGTAGTAGCCGTGCGAGAGCACGTAGGTGCCGATCATGATGCGCCGCTTCACCTCCGCGCCGAAGCCCTGCGCGCGGGTCTTCGCGTACATGTCGTTCAGGTCCGCGTACTGCGGCGCACGATAGCCATAGCGCACGCCGTCGAAACGCGCGAGGTTGGACGACGCCTCCGCGGGCGCGATCACGTAGTAGACGGGCACCGCGAGATGCTGGTTCGGCAGGCTCACCTCGACGGTCTTCGCGCCGAGCTTCTTCAGCTCCTCGACCGCCGCGAGGATCGGCTCCGCCACGTCCCCGGCGAGGTCCTGCGTGAAGTACTCGCGCGGAAGGCCGATGCGAAGCCCCGCGACGCCGCGCGAGAGTCCGCCCGCGTAGTCGTCCCGGGGCCGGTCCATGCAGGTGGAGTCGCGCTCGTCGTAGCCCGCCATGACGTCGAGCAGCAAGGCGAGGTCCTCGGCGCTGCGCGCGAGCGGCCCGCCCTGGTCGAGCGACGAGGCGAAGGCGACCATGCCGTAGCGGGAGACGCGCCCGTAGGTGGGCCGCAGCCCGCTGATGCCGGTGAACGACGCGGGCTGGCGGATCGAGCCGCCGGTGTCCGTGCCCGTCGCCGCCGGAGCGAGGCCCGCCGCGATCGCCGCCGCCGAGCCGCCGGAGCTTCCGCCGGGCACCGCCTCCGTCGCCCACGGATTGCGCACCGGGCCGAAGTGCGAGGTCTCGTTCGACGAGCCCATGGCGAACTCGTCCATGTTCGTCTTGCCGAGCAGCACCGCGCCCTGCGCGTCGAAGCGCTCGATCACGTGCGCGTCGTAGGGCGCGACCCAGTCCGCGAGCATCCGCGAGCCGCAGGTGGTGCGCCAGCCGCGCGCGCAGAAGAGGTCCTTGTGCGCGACCGGGATGCCGGTGAGCGGCGCGGCGTCGCCCGCGGCGAGGCGCGCGTCGGCCGCGCGCGCCTGCGCGAGGCTCCTCTCGGGATCCACGGTGATGAACGCGTTCAGCCGCGGATCGAGGCGCTCGATCCGCTCGAGGAAGCCGCGCGTGAGCTCCACGGAGGAAAGGCGCTTCGCCCGCAGCTCGCGCGCGAGCCGGGTGAGGGACGCTCGATGCATCGGATGTTCCGCGGCTACTCGATGACTTTCGGGACCAGGTAGAGGCCGTCCTCGACCTGCGGCGCCGCGGCCTGGAAGGCGTCGCGCTGGTCCGTCTCCGTCACCCGGTCCTCGCGCAGCCGCTGGCCCACGCTTTCCGGGTGGGACATGGGCTCGACCCCGGCCGTGTCGACCGAGGCCATGCGCTCGACCAGCCCGAGGATGTCGTTCAGGCTGCGCTCGAGCGCCTGGGCCTCCCCGTCGCCCACCTCGATGCGGGCGAGCCGCGCGATGCGCAGGACCTGATCTCGGGACAACATTCGAAACTCTCTCTAAAGCCTTAATTCGGCGCGAAATCGGGCTATTATAGAGGCCCGCTTCTTCCCGCGACACGCAGCACCACGAAAATCTTTACGGATCAAGATGTTCTCCTTCGTTTCCAAGTACTTTTCCACCGATCTCGCGATCGACCTCGGCACGGCCAATACCCTCATCTACGTGCGCGGGAAAGGCATCGTCCTCGACGAGCCCTCGGTGGTCGCGATTCGCCAGGAAGGCGGGCCCAACGGCAAGAAAACCATCCAGGCGGTGGGCCTCGCGGCCAAGCAGATGCTGGGGCGCACGCCCGGCAACATCACCGCCATCCGCCCGATGAAGGACGGCGTGATCGCGGACTTCACGATCACCGAGCAGATGCTCAAGTACTTCATCAAGAAGATCCACGACAACCAGTGGTTCCGGCCCAGCCCGCGCATCGTGATCTGCGTGCCCTACGGCTCGACGCAGGTCGAGCGCCGTGCGATCAAGGAGAGCGCCATCGGCGCGGGCGCCTCCCAGGTCTTCCTGATCGAGGAGCCCATGGCCGCGGCCATCGGCGCGGACCGTCCCATCGCCGATGCGACCGGCTCGATGGTCGGGGACATCGGCGGCGGCACCACGGAAGTGGGCGTGATCTCCCTCGGCGGCATCGTCTACTCGGCCTCGGTGCGCGTCGGCGGCGACAAGTTCGACGAGGCGATCATCAACTACATCCGCCGCAACTACGGCATGCTGATCGG
>DATIVM010000019.1:0-2642 GCA_035465975.1 Usitatibacter sp. | reverse complement strand
GAGCGCCCCGCTTCCGAGGCGCGCGAACACCGCCCCGAAGAAGTTCGCGGCTCCGATGAGGAACATGATGAAGGCGCTGGTCTCCATGGTCCGGAAGACCGCCGTCTTGAACTGCGACCAGCCCATGCGCCGGTATCCGAGCGAGAGCACGAGCGAGGCGAAGGCTCCCGTCGCCGCGGCGTCGGTGGGCGTCGTCACCCCGGCGATGATGAGGCCGAGGGTCGCCATGATCACGGTGGCGATCGGCACCACGCCCAGCGCGATCTCCTTCAGCTTCGTCGCGAGCGACGGCGGCGTGCCCTCGTAGACCAGCGGCGGCCCGAGCGACGGATTGAGGTGCGAGCGGATCAGCGCATAGACCAGGTAGACCGCGGATAGCATCAGCCCGGGGATCACCGCGCCCGCGAAGAGGTCCGAGACCGGCACGCCCATGAGCGGCCCCATCACGATCAGCATCACGCTCGGCGGGATGAGGATGCCGAGCGTTCCGCCCGCCGCGATGACGCCGGCGCTGAGCCGCGTGTCGTAGCCGCTGCGCATCATGATCGGCGCGGCCATCACGCCGAGCACGGTCACCGAGGCGCCGACGATGCCGGTCGCGGCGGCGAAGACCGTCGCCACCAGCATCACGATGAGGTAGAGCGAGCCCTTGAGGCGGCCGAGCGTCGTGCGCAGCGCCTCGAACATCCGGTCCATGAGCCCGGACTGCTCGAGCACGTAGCCCATGAAGAGGAAGAGCGGGATCGCGGCGAGCTCCACGCTCGTCATGAGCCCGAAGAACTGGTAGGTGAGGAGGTAGAACACCTGGTCGCCGATGGCCGCGTAGCCGAACGTCAGCGCGACGAAGATGAACATGAACGCCATCGGGAAGCCGGTCAGCACGCCGAGCACCGCGACGACGAGGGAAACCACACCGAGGACCGGATTGGACATGGCGGCCTATCGCGACGGGGGAAACGGCGCGTCGGTCCGCGCCGTCCACTGCGCCTTCAGCACCTCCGCGAGCCCCTGCAGGAGGAGCAGCGCGAGCGTCACCGGGATCACGAGCTTGAGCGGATAGATGATCGGCATCCAGGGGCTCTCCGGATAGGTCTCCTGCTGGCGGACGGACTGGACCGCGAAGCCGACGCTCACCCAGAAGAAGATGCCGATCGCGGGGAAGTACACGCAGAGGTAGAGCGCGAGGTCGATCATCGCCTGCCACCTGGGCCTGAGCGCGGTGAGCAGGAAATCGGCGCGCACGTGGCTGCCGTTGCGAAGGGCGTAGGCCGCACCGAGCATGAAGAGCGCGCCCGCCATCATGTACGTGATGTCGTACGCCCAGACCGTGGGCTTGCCGAAGACGTAGCGCGAGACGACCTCGTAGACGAGCGCGCCCGTCATCGGGACGATCACCCAGGCTGCGAGCTTCGCGATCGCGACGGCCGGCAGCTCGAGCAGCCGGATCGCCGCGAGCAGCGGCTCGGGCGGGGTGCGCGCGGGCGCAACTGCCATGGCCTTGCCTCCTCCAAGAGAGGTGCGGCGTCGGGGCCCTCGACTCGCGGCTTTTGCGGGGACGCCATCCCGACCGCAACGCTAGGGGACGCGGCGGCGGCATGTCAAGCTATTTTCAATACGCAATCATGCTCAAAAGTGAGACTATTGCACGCCGATGACACGCCGCGCCGTTTCCGGCAGGATCGGGCGCGCAACCCCGGGGCTGAACAGATGGGCACCAGACGCGCGAAGACCAGAGCGCCCGCGAAGCGGGCTTCCACCACGCCCTCGGGCCGGCAACCTCGCGACCTCGTCGCGCGCGTCGTCGCCGCGCTCGAGTACGCGGCGCAGGCCGACCGGCCGGTGATCGCGGCCGAGTTCTCCGCCGAGCGCGGCGTGCCGCGCGCGAGCGCCTACCGGATCTTCGCGCGCCTGCAGCAGGAGCGCGTCCTCATTCCCGAGCCCAACGGCCGCGGCTACTCGAAAGGCCGGCGCTTCGCCGACCTCGCCACCGCCGTCCTGGTCCATTCCTCGAGCCAGGGCGCGCGCCATCGCGTGCTTCGCGCCCTCGTCGACGAGATCGGCGAGACCTGCAACCTCACGATGCTTTGCGGCGCGGAGATCGTGTACGTCGATCGCGTGGAGACCGACTGGCCGCTGCGCATGCACCTCGCGCCCGGATCGCACGTCCCGAGCCATTGCACCGCCACCGGGAAGCTCCTGCTGAGCCTCCTGCCCGAGCGCCGGATGAAGGCGCTGGTGCGCGCCGCGCCGCTGCGCCGCTACACGGAGCGCACGATCACCGATCCGGAACGCCTCATCGCAGAGCTCGCGCGCACGCGGCGCGCCGGCATCGGCATCGACGACGAGGAATTCGCCGCGGGAATGGTCGCGGTCGCCGTGCCCGTGCTCGACGATCGCGCACGGGCGCGCGCGGCGATCGCGGTGCATGCGCCGGCGGTGCGGCTGCCGCTCGATGCCGCCAAGCGCCACGTGCCCGCGTTGCGCAAGGCCGCGGCGGCGCTTTCCGCCCTGCTGCGCTGAGCCGCTACGCGGCCTGCAGCCAGAGGCCCTTGAGGTACTCGCCCTCGGGGAAATGGATCGAGACGGGGTGGTCGAGGCCGGGTCCGAGGTGGCGCCGGATCTGCAGATCCACCTTCGCATCG
>DATIVM010000018.1:0-3927 GCA_035465975.1 Usitatibacter sp. | reverse complement strand
ACACGGCGTTGAACGCGGGCTCCGCCGGGGCGTCGGGCTGGGGCATCCCGATGGCGACCGACATCGCCTTCGCCGTCGGCATCCTGGTGCTGCTGGCATGGCGCATCCCGAAGAACCTGATCGTCTTCCTCACCGCGCTCGCGATCGCCGACGACCTGGGCGCGGTGCTCGTGATCGCGATCTTCTACACGGCGCAGCTGCACTACGGAGCGCTCCTCGCGAGCGCGGGCCTTTTCGCCTTCCTCGTGCTGCTCAACCGCGGGGGCGTGAGGCACCCGCTGCCCTACGCGGTGGCCGGCGTCGTCCTCTGGGTCGCACTCCACGCCTCCGGCATCCACGCGACCCTCGCGGGGATCCTCCTCGCGATGACGATCCCCGCGCGCCCTTCGCGCACGCCGGTGCAATTCGAAGGCCGCATCGAGGAGCTCCTCGCCGCGTTTCGCGCCGACCGGAAGGACGAGGGCTCCGCGAGCGTTCCCCTTGAAAACCGCAACATGGCGACGATCGCCGAGGCGATGGAGCACTGCGCCGAGGCGGTCCAGAGCCCGCTGCAGCGCATCGAGCACCAGCTCACGCCCTGGGTGACCTTCGTCGTGATCCCGGTCTTCGCGCTGTCGAACGCGGGCATCGACCTGCTCTCGGTGTCGTGGCGCGAGGCGTTGGCGAGCCGCATCACCCTGGGGGTGACGGCCGGCCTCGTGGTGGGAAAGTTCGCGGGCATCTCGCTCTTCAGCTGGCTGGGCGTGAAGGCGGGGGTCGCGCGCCTGCCTTCCGGCGTCGCATGGCGCCACCTGCTCGGCGCCGCCTGGCTCGCCGGCATCGGCTTCACGATGTCGCTCTTCATCTCGCAGCTCGCCTTCGATCGCGCGGAGCTGATGGAGGAGGCGAAGCTCGGCATCCTGCTCGCCTCCGCGATCTCGGCCGCGATCGGCCTCGTGTGGCTCTACCGCGCCGGCTCGGACCAGGAGTCCCGGCCTTGAACCTCGGCCTCGAAGGGAAGTTCGCGCTCGTCACCGGCGGCAGCCACGGCATCGGCAGGGCCGCGGCGGTCGCGTTGGCCTCGGAAGGCTGCCACGTCGCGATCGCCGCGCGCGGAGCGCAGGCGCTCGAGGACGCGGCCGCGGAGATCCGCCGCGCCGGGGCGGTGCGCGTCGAGCCGATCGCCGCCGACGCGACGAAGCCCGATGAGGTCCGCGCGATGGTGGCGAGAGCGCACCAGGCGTTCGGCCGCATCGACATCCTGGTGAACAGCATCGGCTCGGCGAAGCTCGGCGACTTCCTCCAGCTCACGGAGGAGGACTGGCAGGCGAGCCTCGCGCTCAAGCTGCACGGCATCATCCGCTGCTGCCGGGAGGTGGTGCCCCACATGCTCGCGCAGCGCTGGGGGCGCATCGTGAACGTCGTGGGCCATCGGGGAAGGCAGCCGGAGGTGGAGGCGATGCCCGCGGGGGTGGCCAACGCGGGGCTCATCAACTTCACCAAGGCGCTGGGCGGCGCGTACGCGAAGGCGGGCATCCTCGTGAACGGCGTGAGCCCCTGCCCGATGCAGACGCGGCGGCTCGACTACATGGTGAAGGCGCGCGCCGCGATCGCGCGCATCTCCGAGGAGGCGGCGCGCGAGGAATACCTGCGCGAGATCCCGGTCGGCCGCTTCGCGCGCCCCGAGGAGATCGCGCCGCTCATCGCCTTCCTCGCCTCGGAGCGCAACAGCTACATCACCGGCGAGGTGATCTCGATCGACGGCGGCGCTACGCGCGGCACGTGAGGCGCAGGCCGCGCCTCAGCGCACGAAGGTCTGGTTGCGGGAGATGATCGTGAGGTCGACGAAATTGGACCCGCTGTGGTTCTGCGGGCCGTAGCTCACCTTGAATCCGCCGGCATCGAAGTCGTTCATCGACTCCATCGCGCGCAGGAAATCCTGCCGGTCGAGCTTCTTGCCGGCGCGCCTGAGGCCCTCGACCATCACCTTGGCGGCGATGAACCCCTCGAGGGTGCCGAAGCCGGGCTCCATCTTCTTCGCGTCGAGGAGCTTGCGGTACTCGCGCACCACGGGGACGCTGATGTCCCACGGAAACGGCATCACCTGGGAGATCTCGACGCCGCGGCCCTCCGGGCCCAGCTCCTCGGCGAGCGCCTTGCTGCCGACGAAGGAGACGTTCCAGAAGGTCGGGTTCTGGCCCTGCTTCTTCATCTCGCGGATGAACTCGGCGCACGCCTTGTACGAGCCGATCATGATCACCGACTGCGGGTTCGCCTTCGTGATGTCCGCCACGGCCTTCGCGACGTTCAGCGTGTTGCGCTCCACCGTGCCGCGCACGGAGAGCGACATGTTGCGCTTCTTCAGCGCGCGCTCCACGCCGTTGAGGCCCGCCTGGCCGTACGCGTCGTTCTGGTAGAAGATCGCGATGTTGTCGATGCTCATCGCGGTGAGGTGGCGCACGATCGCCTCGGTCTCGTCGAAGTAGCTCGCGCGGATGTTGAAGACGTACGGGTTGGTCGGGTGGCGCAGGAACTCGGCGCCCGTGAACGGCGCGACGTAAGGCACCTTGGCCCCCGTGAAGATCGGCAGCACCGCCTGGCTGGTCGGTGTGCCCACGTAGCCGAAGAGCGCGAAGACCTTTTCATCCTCGATCAGCTTCTTCGTGTTCGCCGCGGCGCGCGCGGGCTCGTAGCCGTCGTCGAGGCTCTTCAGCTCGATGCGGCGGCCGAACACGCCGCCGCGGGCGTTTACCTGGTCGAAGTAGAGCATGGCGCCGTCGCGCATGTCCTTGCCGAGCTGCGCCGAGGGGCCGGTGAAGGCGGCCGACTGGCCCAGCACGACCTGCGTTTCGGTCACGCCCTGCGCGAGGGCGGTGCCGCCCAGCAGGAACGCGAAGGCGGTGATCACTGCGCGAAGAACCATGGCACTCCTCCGGTCGTCGGCTCTTGTCGGTTCGAGCCTCGCGGGATTCTAGTCCGGGGACAGCGCATTACGACAGGGGCTTGATTACACCTGTCACGCCGTGCTAACGCGCGTGAGCCCCGGCCCGGGCGCCAGGGACCCGGGGGTGATAACGTACGTTAGCGGCTCAGCCGGCGAAGAACTCGCGCACCTTCTCGATGAAGCTGCGCGCGCGCGGATTGTGGCGGCTGCCGTCCTTCTGGTTGATGTCCTCGAGCTCGCGCAGCAGCTCCTTCTGCCGCTCCGTGAGCCGCACCGGCGTCTCCACCACGACCTCGCAGAGGAGGTCGCCCGGGTAGCTCGAGCGAACGCCCCTGATGCCCTTGCCGCGCAGGCGGAACACCTGCCCGGTCTGGGTCTCCGCGGGCACCTTGATCTTCGCCGAGCCCTCGAGGGTCGGGATCTCGATCTCGCCGCCGAGCGCGGCGAGCGTGAAGCTCACCGGCATCTCGCAGTGCAGGTCGTCGCCGTCGCGCTCGAAGACCGAGTGGGGCTTCAAGTGCATGACGACGTAGAGGTCGCCCGGCGGGCCGCCGTTCACGCCCGCCTCGCCCTCGCCCGAAAGCCGGATGCGGTCGCCCTCGTCGACGCCCGCCGGAATCTTCACCGCGAGCGTCTTGTGCTTCTTCACGCGCGCGGTGCCGTGGCAGGTGGGGCAGGGGTCCGTCACCATCTTGCCGCTGCCGTGGCAGGTGGGGCAGGTCTGCTGGATCGAGAAGAAGCCCTGCGAGAGCCGCACGGTGCCCGCGCCGTGGCACGTCTCGCAGGTCTTGGGATGGGTGCCGGGCTTCGCGCCCGTGCCATGGCACGTGTCGCACGTCTCCATGGTCGGGATGCGGATCTTGGTCTCCGTGCCCCGCGCCGCCTGCTCGAGCGTGATCTCGAGGTTGTAGCGCAGGTCGGCCCCGCGGTAGACGCCGGAGCGGCCGCGCCCTCCCCCGAAGATGTCGCCGAAGATGTCGCCGAAGGCTTCCGCGAAGCCGCCC
>DATIVM010000017.1:0-12271 GCA_035465975.1 Usitatibacter sp. | reverse complement strand
GAGGCGTAGCCCGGCTCGGGGAAGCGCTGCTGTCGGTAGCAGTCGAAGAGCCGGTGCTGCATGGTGCGCACCTCGCCTTGCGAGACGCGATAGCCCGGCCACGTGGTGTAGGCGCGCCGCGCGTCCTTCGGGTTCGTGAGGTTCGGCAGGTCCTGCAGGCGGATGCGCAGATTGTCGTGCGAGTGGCACGTGGCGCACGAGAAATCGTGCGGGCCGGCGCGATAGAAGAACATGCGCTTGCCGATCTCGTACGCCTCCTTCTCCTCGGGGCGCGAGAGCGAAACGTGCATCGGCATGCCGCGCGACTCCGACGTGATGTAGGCGACGAGCGCCTCCATCACGGATCTCTTCGGCCCGCTGCCGAAGTGGTTCTTCTTCGACTCCTCCGGCGGGATGCCCTGCAGCTTGTCCATGCAGGTGACGAGCCGGGATTCGAGGTCCTGCACCCTGCCGGTGTCCGGGAAATACTTCGGCAGCACGGTGTAGGCCCCCTTCACCACGCCGGGCCCGAGGCCGATGTCGCACTGCTCGAGCGAGGCGTGCTTCGGGCCGCGCGGCTCCTTCCACAATGCCTCGCCGCGCGCCTCCCACAGCTCGGCCGGGTTCTCCGCGCCGACCGCCTCCCGGTACTTCTGGATCTCCTGCTCCGTCGTCTGCGCACGCGCGCCGACGGCGACGAGCGCCGACGAGACGCAAAGCAGGCTTACCGCCCGATGGATCGGGTTCACTGGGTCTCCTCCTTCAACTGTGCGAGGCTGGCCGCCCCGGTGCTACGGCTTCAGGTAGACGTACCCTTGGGACTCGAGCTTGGCGATTTCCGCCACGCCCGAGGGGACGATCTTCGCGTCCTCCACCACCCTCGAGCGATCGATGTGGCGCGACTTCAGCGTGTTGTTGCACACGCGGAACTCGACGCCGCGCATCCCGAGCGTCTCGATCTCGGGGGTGAACGGGTTGCCCTTGGGGTCCTTCGCGCCCTTCAGCAGGAAGTCGATGCCGGGCCCATGGGCCACCAGGACGATCTTGGTGTTGGGCTCGGCGTCGAGCTCGTTGGCGATGTTGTGGAGCACCGCGGGGGCCTTCTGGACGCTCTCGTTGATGTGGTACACGACCCGGATCGGCGGGTCGCCGGCCATCGCGGCGCCCGACACGGCGAACAGGAACGCGGCCGCCGCCGCCATGCGGCGAACGATCGTTTGCATGATGCCCTCCTCCTTTCAGGTTCCCGGCCGGGTGGGTTCCCGGCTCAGGAGATGGTCGTTTCGTCGGTGCGCTTCTCGCCGTGGTTGTCGACCCAGCTGATCGTCACCTTGTCCCCGGGTTTGCCGCCATGGAAGCGGAAGGACAGGAACGGGTTCTTCGACACGGCCGGCCCCCACTGCGCGGAGAGGACGGTCTTGCCGTTGCAGGTCGCGGTCACGTTCTGGATGAACCACGCGGGATGGCCCTTGCGCTGGCCGGTCTCCATCTCGTGGGCCATCAGCACCTTCACCTCGACCTTGTCGCCCGCCATCGCGGCGCGGATCTTCATCGGATCGGGCATGGCTCAGCCTCCGCATCCGCCAAGGGTGACCTTCACTTCCTTGGCGTTGTAGTAGTACTTGTCCCCGGCCTTCACCAGCGCGATCACCCGCGAGGTCTGGCCCATCTTCACCCGGGTGTTGATCCAGGGGTCGGTGCCCTGCGGGATGTCGAAGTCCGCGGCGAGGATGTTGGGGTTCTTCTCGATCAGCAGCGCGATCGACTGCGTGTTCGCGAGCTTGCTCGAGATGGCGAACGGCACCACCGCCCCGTTCTCGGCGATGTCCGGCGAGTTGATGACGATGTCCTTGCTCTCGGTGGGCTGGGAGCCTCCCATCGCCTTCACCGCGTCGGCGAAGGACTTGGTGGAGAAGGCTTCCTTGTTCCATTCCGCGCGGGCGATGCCGGGCTTGAAGAGCCCCGCCGCGACGGCGAGCCCCATGACGGCAAGGCCGCCCGTGCCCTTCAGCGCTTTCCTGCGACCGCTATGCATGCATGTCCTCCTGACGACGAAGTACGCTCGGCCGTTGGTTGTTCGGGGCCGGACCTTTTTTGATTTGGCATGGGGAAGGTCCGCGGATTATACGGACTTCGGCCGAATTTATGGGGCCCGGTTTGACATCAGTCAATGCTTATATTCGCATGGGCTGATAAACGGATTTGATGATGGCGCGCGCCCCGCGCTTACCGTAAATTGTCGCGCCATGGCCAATCCCCCCGCACGAAAACGCCCCGGGCGCGCCAAGCCCGCCGAGGACATCTTCGACCTCATCGGCCGCAGCGAGAACATCCGCGAGGCGACCGACGCCATGCGCGCCATGGCCCACCCGCTGCGGCTCAAGATCCTGTGCCTCGTCGGCAACCAGGAGCTCTCGGTCCTCGAGATCGTCGAGGCGGTGGGCACCACGCAGAGCAACATCTCCCAGCACCTCGCCGTGCTGCGCGACCACGGGCTCCTCGAAGCGCGCAAGGAAGCGAACAAGGTCTTCTACCGCATCGGCGATGCGCGGGTGCTCAAGATGATCTCGCTCACGCGCGAGATCTTCTGCAGCTCCTGAGGGCTACTCCCAGCGGCCGGCCGCCTCGTCGTCGCTCGCGCGGGCCTCGACCCAGCGCTCGCCCTGCGCCGTCGCCTCGCGCTTCCAGAAGGGCGCCCGCGTCTTGAGGTAGTCCATGATGAACTCGCAGGCGGCGAAGGCCTCGCCGCGGTGCGCGCTCGAGACCGCCACGAGCACGATGCGGTCGCCGGGCCCGAGCGGACCCACGCGGTGGATCACCAGGGTGTCGATGAGGCTCCAGCGCGAGTGGGCCTCGCGGCAGATCTCCTCGAGCGCCTTCTCGGTCATCCCCGGATAGTGCTCGAGCGTCATGGCGCGGATCTCGTGCCCGTCGTTCGCGTCGCGCACCAGGCCCACGAAGCTCGCCACGGCGCCCACGTCCACGCGGCCGCGCGTGAGCGCCTCGAGCTCGCGCCCGGTGTCGAAATCCTGTTCCTGCACGCGGACCGTGGGCACGCTCAGCCCCCCGTGACCGGCGGGAAGAAGGCGACCTCGTCGCCGGGCTTGAGCGGCGTCGCCGGATCGGCCATGCGCTGGTTCACCGCGACGCGCCACGTCCTGCCCGGCGCGAAGGCATCCGTCCAATTCCCGTCGCGGTTGCGCAGCTGCTCCACGAGGCTTCCGACCGTCGGCGTGCCCGCCGGAAGCGGCACTTCCTCCCGGGAGCGCCCCACGCGCTCGCGCAGGCTCGCGAAATAGAGGACCGTCACCATCGCTACTGCTGCCCGACCAGCCGCTTGCGGGCGAGGCCGAGGTGCCCGAGGAGGAAGCGCGCCACGGCCTCGGCATCGTCGAGCGCGATCTGCGGAAGACGCGTATCGAGCGGCTCGTCGGTCGCGATGCCGATCACGTTCGGATCGGTGGGATAAAGCAGCGGCGCCCCCGCGTCGCGCCGGTGCACCTCCAGCTTGGGGATGGGCTCCGTCTTGTAGCCCTCGACGATGACGACGTCGCATGGCGAGAGGTGCCTGAGCTGCTCCGAGAGCGTCGGCTCCGGCGCCCCGCGCAGCTCGTGCAACAGCGCCCAGCGCCGCTCCGAGCTCACCAGCACCTCGGTGCAACCCGCCTCGCGGTGGCGGTAGGAGTCCTTGCCGGGCCGGTCCACGTCGAACGCGTGGTGCGCGTGCTTCACGAGCGAGACGCGCAGCCCCTCGCGGACGAGGAGCGGGATGACCTTCTCGATGAGCGTGGTCTTGCCGCTGCCGCTGTAGCCCGCGATTCCGATGACCTTCATACCGGAATTCTAAACCCGGCGGATGCGCGGCCCGCCTCCGGACGCAGAAAAGCCCCGGCGCGAGCCGGGGCTTTCTCCCCCTCCGCTACTGCCCGATGAGCGTGCGCAGCTGGCCCGTGGGTGCCAGGATGTGCATGCCGCTGTCCGCGCGGTCCACGATGTAGACGTAGCCGCGGTCGTCGGTGTCCACGTTGTTCGTCTGGATCGCGCGCTTGCACACGGGCTGCCCGTCGATGGTCGCGCACCGGTAGTCGGTGTTCGCGTTGAGGTCGGGGACGTAGAACCCGATCTCCGTCGGCACCTCGGGGTTGCGCACGTCCACGGCCCGGACGCCGGCATTGAAGTACGAGATGAAGACCACTTTCTTGTAGTACGGCGGGCCGAAATTCTCGTTCGTCGCATGCGGCCCGAAGCGCCCTCCCCGGTCGCAGAAGTGGCCGCTCGATTCGAGCAGCTGGTAGCTCGCGCTCGACATCGAGCGCGCCTCGTTGGTGGCATCGACGAAGTACGTGAGGTGCCGCGAGCCGGTGCACTGGTTGCTCGTCTCCTCCGATGTCACCACCACGAAGTCGCGGACGTGGTTCTTGTTGGCGACTTGGTCGGCGATGTCGATGGGACCGAGGGGAAAGCTGGTGTGCGCCCCGTTCAACGGATTCATCACCCAGCGTCCCGTCTCGGCCGTCGTGAAGTCGTTCGCCGGTGTCGACAGGATCAGCGAACGGTCGGCGATCTGCATCACGCCGTTGCTCGAGGTGCCGTAGGCGAAGTACACGCGGTTGCCGGACGGCCCGGTGGAGATCGGTCCATGGATCGCGGGCACGGACGTGAAGTGCGGGGGCAGGACGCCGCCCGGCTGCTGCCCGTCCAAAGCCCAGTCGCGCAGGAACACCGGGTTCGCCGGATCGCTCATGTCGTACACCATGACGTGGTTGCCGGGCGCCCACCCGTCGGCGGTGTCGGTCGCGCGGCGGCCGACGAGCCAGGCGATGCCCGTGTCGCACTCCCACCAGTTCTTGTGGGTGCCGACGAGGTTGCCGACGATCGGGTTGCCGCCCTCGACCGTGCGCACCGGCTGCGGGTGCGCCGGGTCGCTCGTGTCCCACACCTCGTGCGCCGAGGTCCCGTAGTTGCGCAGCATGTAGACCTTGCTGTCGTGGATCGGGAGACTCGATCCGTCGCACACCCGCACCATCTGCGCGCCGCCGTTCCCGGTGGTACCGACGGGAATGTGGGCGAGGTAGACCGGCTTCTTCGGGTCGGTCACGTCGACGAGCGACGTGCCGTTCGGCTCGTCCTGCTGCGTGAGCGGGTTGTACGATGGCAACGGCTGCCCGGTGAGCGGATTGGTGCCGAGGGCATGGTGGCCCACGTAGGCGATGTAGCGTCCGCCCTGCTTGTGCACCGTCACCTGGTAGGCCGAGCGCGCCTGCAGGTCGTTCCACCCGACGAGGCGCAGGTTGCGCGCCTTGTTTCCATCCACTTCGTCGCTTCCCTGCAGCGCGAACGCAGGCAGGGCGACGATGGCGAGGCATGCAGCGGTCCATGCGAAGCCTGTCCTTCGATTTCGTGGCGTCATGGCTTCCTCCTTCGATTGTCCGCGCGCGAGGCCGTGATGGCCGCGCCGGGAGGACGACTGTAGTCCGCACCTCCGCGCCGAAGTTGCGAAATCCTGCGCAAGCCGTTCGCGCGTCGCTCGCCTGCGACAAGCCGCGCAGCGCGCGCTTTGGTACGCTTGCCGGTCCTCGGCCTCGCGCTCACCTCACCTCATGAATCAGGGTCCCCTCAAGATCGGCATCCTCGAAGGCGACGACATCGGGCACGAGATCGTTCCCGCGGCGGTGCGCGTCGCGAAGGCCGCTGCCGCACGCCACGGGGTCGCCATCGACTGGCGGCCGCTTCCCATCGGCCGCGCGGCGCTCGACACCCACGGCGCGACCCTGCCTCGCGAGACGCTCGAGGCGCTGCCGGGACTCGACGGCTGGATCCTCGGGCCGATCGGCCATCGCGCCTACCCGAAGGCGCCGCAAGCGATCAACCCGCACCCGATCCTGCGCAAGCGCTTCGACCTCTTCGCGAACGTGCGCCCGACGCGCTCCTACCCGGGCATCGGCTGCCTGCACGAGGACGTGGACCTGGTGATCGTGCGCGAGAACAACGAGGGCTTCCAGCCGGACCGCAACATGGTCGCCGGCTCGGGCGAGTTCCGGCCCACCGACGACATCACGCTCTCGATGCGCGTCATCACGCGGCGCGCGAGCTACCGCGTGGCGAAGGCGGCGCTCGACCTCGCGCGCCGGCGGCGCAGGCACATGACCTACATCCACAAGGACACGGTGTTCAAGCTGGGATGCGGCATGTTCGTCGAGGAGTGCAAGCGCGCCGCGGCCGAATACCCCGACGTGCGCGTGGACGACGTGATCGTGGATACCTTCGCCATGCGGCTGGTCCGCGACCCGCAGAGCTTCGACGTCGTGGTGACGACGAACATGTTCGGCGACATCCTCTCCGACGAGGCGGCGGGCCTCGTCGGCGGGCTCGGCATGGCGCCGGGGCTGTGCATCGGCGAGGGCCGCGTCGCCATGGCGCAGGCCACCCACGGCTCGGCGCCGGACATCGCCGGGCGCGGCATCGCCAATCCCTACGCGATGGTCGAATCGACGCGGATGCTGATCGAGTGGCTGGGCCACGACCGCGGGATGCGCGAAGCGGTCGCGGCCGCGGAGGCCATGTCGCGCGCGACCACCGCCGCGCTCGCCGATCCGGCGGCCCGCACCGGCGACATCCGCGGCACGGGCAACACCGCAACCTTCACGGAAGCGATCGTGCGCGGGATCGAGGGCCGCTGACCGGCCCTCGGCGCCCAGGGGACGAGCCCCCGGGGATGCGGCGTTCTCAGTGCACCGGCAGGCGCATGCCGGGGATGGTCACGCGCTGGTCGAGGCAGGAGATCTTGCCGAGCGCACTGCTGCTCGGAATCTCGCCGGCCGTGTTCGGCGCGTTGTCGCGGCGCCCACCGTCGGAGTTGGCGGTGCAGAGCTCGTGACCCACGAGCACCGGGCTGGTGGGAAACTCCAGCGGGCCGGCGTTGCGCAGTCCCGTCGCGGAGTCGACCGGGTTGCGGAACACCTCGGTCGCCTGGCGCGCGCCGTTCGCCACGAACACCACGGCATTGCGCTCGTTCGCATCCACCCAGACGTTGCCCGCCTCGTCGAGCACGATGCCGTCGGCGCCTTCCATCGACGGATGCTGGAGCCAGACGTGGCCCAGGCACAGCGTGTCGCCGGCGAAGGTCGTGTCGCATCCGACCTGCGCTTCGGGCGTGCCGTCCTGCCTCACGTGCACCTTCCAGATCGCGCCGCGTGCCGTGTCCGCGATGTAGAGGTTGTGCGCGTGGTCGAACTGCAGGCCGTTCGCCACGAGGCCCTGCGCGGTGCCCGGCGGCAGCGTAACCGCGCTGCGGCCCACGCCTGCGTCGTTGGCCATCGGCTGGACGTGGAACACCTGGGTCACGACACCCGCGGGCGAGATGCGCCACACGCGGCCCTTGTTGGTCGTGCCGTCGCCGGTCCAGAGGTTGCCGTTCCAGTCGAAGGCGAGTCCGTTGGTGCCCGGCACGCCGCTCGCGAAGAGCTCGGCCATGGGCGGCGCGCCGGCGTCCGGCGTGAAGCGGTAGATGGCGCCGTTGCTCTGCGTCACGTAGAGCATTCCGTCGGGCCCGAAGGCGAGCCCGCTCGGCGAGCATTGGCCCGAGGCGCTCGGGGCGGGAACAGTGCCCACCACAGTGAGCGTGGGGTTATCGAGCGGCACGCGCCACACGGGACACGGGACGCCCGCGCCCGCATTGCGACCCGGCGTGTAGAGGTTGCCCGCGTTGTCGTTGGTCAGCCCCTCGATCGCGAGCGGCGTGGTGATCAGCGTGGAGAAGCTGGCGGCCGTGGCCGGATGCCCCGGATCGGCGGCCGCCGCGGATGCGAAGAACAGAAGGGGAATTGCCCACCGGCCCTGGACCATGGCGAAGTCTCCTCGATGTGGGGATGGCGAAGCGAGGCCATCCTGCGCCCGCGCGAGGCCGCCGCGCAAGGGAGACGAACGCTGTTCCGCGTGAAGGAAACCGGAATTTATTCCCGGCCAGGATTCGGGACGACGGTGAGCTGCGGGGAGGCGGGGGGCAGCGACTCCGGCGCTTCGCCCGGAAGCTCGGCGCGCTCGATGGCCGCGAACTTGTCGCTGATCTTCTTGCTCGTGATCGCCACTTCCTCCACGTCGCGATTGGCCTGGCGGATATGGTTCGCGAGATTGCGCATGCGCTCGTCGAAGCGGCCGAACTCCTTGCCGAGCTTGCCCAGCTCGTCCTTGATGATGTGGATTTGCTTGCGCGTCTCCACGTCGCGGATCACCGCGCGCGCGGTATTCACCACCGCCATGAGAGTCGTGGGCGAGACCATCCACACGCGGCGCTGCTGCGCGTATTCCACGAGGTCGCGGTGGTGCGCGTGGATCTCCGCGAAGACCGATTCGGCGGGGATGAACATCAGGGCGCCGTCGGCCGTCTCGCCGGGCACGATGTACTTGCCCGCGATGGCGTCGACGTGGCGCCGGACATCGCCCTTGAACACGCCCGGCGTCACCTTGTCGGCGCCTTCGGAGATCATGCGCTCGTAATTCTCGAGCGGGAACTTCGAGTCGACGGCGAGCAGGCCCATCGGCTCCGGAAGCTTCAGCACGCAGTCCGCGCGCACCGCGACGGTCTGGAACGTGTACTGGAATTCGAACGCGTGCTCGGGCAGGTAGTTGCGAATGATGTCCTCGAGCTGCCGCTCGCCCAGCGCGCCGCGCGAGCTCTTGCTGCCGAGGAGCTGCTGCAGGCTCACCACGCTGCCGGTGAGCGTCTCGATCTTCTTCTGCGCGTCGTCGATGGTCTGCAGCCGCGTCATCACGCTCACGAACGTCTCGTTGGTCTTCCTGAACCCCTCCTCGAGCCGCTCGTTCACCTTGCCGCTGATCTCGCCGAGGCGCTGGTCCACGCGCTCCTGCAGCGTGCGCTCGAAGGACTGGAGCTGGTTGCGGTTCCTCTCCAGCTCGTCGGCGAGCGCGCGGCGCAGGCGATCGCCCTCCTCGCTCTGGCGCGAGGCGATGCGGTCGGCGGAGGCGGCTAGGCCGCCATGCAGGTCCGTGAGGATGGCCCGGTGGCGCGCTTCCGAATCGCCGGTGAGCTCCGAGGGCAGGCCGTCCACCCGGCGCGCGAGCCGGGCGGCGAGGACGAGGGCGCCCAGCGCGGCCGCGGCGGCCATGGCGGCGAGGATCAGCAGCACGATTTCCATGGGGCCATTCTCGCACGCGGGTAGCTCACCCGGTGACCCTGCGGCGGGGCTAACATCGGTCCATGCCGGAGCTGCCGGACGTCACCGTCTACGTCGAGTCGCTCGAGCGCCGTCTCGTCGGCCAGCCTCTCGGGCGCGTGCGGCTCGCGAGCCCCTTCGTGCTGCGCTCGGTCGATCCGCCGCTCGACGCCTTGAACGGCCGGCCGGTGCGGGCGGTGCGACGCATGGGCAAGCGCATCGTGCTCGACTTCGGCGAGGGCCTCTTCGCGGTGATGCACCTGATGATCGCCGGCCGCCTGCACTGGCGCGCCCCGGGGGAGAAGCGCAAGCCCCCGGGCATCCTCGCGAGCTTCGAGTTCCCCGACGGCACGCTGCATTTCACGGAGGCCGGCACCCGCAAGCGGGCCTCCCTCACGCTCGTGCGTGGCGAGGAGGCGCTGGCGACGCTCGATCCCGGCGGCATCGAGCCCCTCGCGGCGAGCTTCGGGGAATTCGACGCGGCGCTGCGCCGCGAGAGCCACACGCTCAAGCGGGCGCTGACCGACCCGCGGCTCTTCAGCGGCATCGGCAACGCCTATTCCGACGAGATCCTCCACGCCGCGCGGCTCTCCCCGCTCAGGCTCACGCGCTCGCTGGGCGAGGACGAAGCACGCCGCCTCCACGAGGCGACGCGCATCACCCTCGCCACGTGGACCGACATCCTGCGCGCGGAGGCGGACGGCAAATTCCCGGAGAAGGTCACGGCATTCCGCGAGGGCATGGCGGTGCACGGGCGCTACAAGCAGCCCTGCCCCGTGTGCGGATCGCCCGTGCAGCGGATCGTCTACGCGGAGAACGAGTGCAACTACTGCGCGGCCTGCCAGACCGGAGGCAAGCTGCTCGCGGACCGCTCCCTCTCGCGGCTGCTGAAGGACGACTGGCCGAAGACGATCGACGAGCTCTGATCGTGCGGCGTCAGCCCTGCGGAACCGTCTTCTCGAACGACGGCCGCTTCGAGATCGTCTCGAACCACGCCGCGAGCTTCGGCCGGCCCTTGCGCCAATCGCGGTCGGCGTAGCGGAAATCGAGGTAGCCGAGCGCGCAACCCACCGCGATCGTCCCGATGGTGACGCCTTCGAGATCCGGGTGGTTCTGCTCGAGGAAATCGAGCGCCTGGTCCACCTTGAGGAGCTGGCCGTCGGTCCAGGCCTTCCAACGCAGCTCGGCCGGCCGCACGAAGTTCTCGTAGCGCGCGAGGACCGCCGCCTCCAGGATGCCGTCCGCCGCCGCATGCAGGCGCAGGGCGCGCCAGCGCGCGTCGCCCTCCGCGGGGAAGAGGCGCGGCCCCTTCGACATCGAGTCGAGGTACTCGCAGATCACGACCGAGTCGAAGAGCACCATGCCATCGTCGCGCACGAGCGCGGGCACCTTCATGAGCGGGGTGACGCGCGCGTAGTCGCGGTTGGGCTCGCTCGGCACGACCTTGGTCGTCACGAGCTCCAGGCCGCCGGCGAGGCCGCGCTCGTGGGCGCAGACCAGGACCTTGCGGACGAAGGGGGAAGTCGCGGAGTAATAGAGCTTCATGGCGCGAGTGTCGGGCCCGCGCGCCGCGCCGTCAAGCGCAGGCGGGATGTCGCGGAAGCGCGATTCGGCCTTGCCGCAGATCCGGTCCGGGCCCTAACGCGCCATCGTGATGGCGCCCACGCCGCATGCGAGCAGCACCATTCCGGCGAATTCGACCGCGCTGAGCCGCTCGCGGAACAGCTTTCGGGATACCGCATAGCTGAAAACCAGCTCTACCAGACCCAGCGTTCGCACGTGCGCGACCGGCTCTATCGCGAACGCGGTGAACCATCCCGCGGAGGCGGCGGCGCCCATGAATCCGGCGAGCATCGACACGCGCCACGCGCGCAGCACGCGCGCCACGACCGCGGCCTCGCGCACGAGCAGCCATCCGGCGAGGAGCACGGTCTGGAGCGCCTGCGCGGCGAGGAGCGTGAACGCGGCGATGACGACGAAGGAGCGGCCATCGCCCAGCGCGAGCTCGGCGCCACGGTACCCCACCGCCGAAATGGCGAAGAGGCCGCCGCACGCGAGACCCAATCCCGCGGTTCGCGCGCTCCATCCCGCACGCCACCCGCCGGATAGCAGGAAGACGCCCGCGGCGCCCAGCACCACGGCCACGGCGGTGCCGAAGGAGACCGGATCGCGCAGGAAGAGCAGCCCGAAGAACGCCACCTGCAGCACCTCGGTCTTCGAGTACGCCACGCCGAGCGCGAAGTTGCGCTCCTCCATCACCTTGAGGAGCAGCGCCATCGCGGCGATCTGTCCCACGGCGCCGACGAAGAGCCACGCCGCGAACGTCGCGTTCGGCGCGGGCGGCGCTTCGTGGCGGAAGGCGGTCACGGCCCAGAGCCAGAGGGCCGCGAACGGCACGCCGTAGAGGAACCGCACGAGCGTCGCGCCGAGGGTGCCGAGCTCCGCGGTGAGGTGGCGCTGCGCCGCATTGCGCACCGTCTGCGCGAGCGCGGCGAATACGGTGATCGGGATCCAGGCGGCCGGCATGCAGCCGCGCGGTCAGGCGGCGCGCTCTTCGCGCAGCGCGCGCTTGCGCTCGTGCTCCGAGAGGAACCGCTTGCGCAGCCGGATCGACTTCGGCGTCACTTCCACCAGCTCGTCGTCCTCGATGAACTCGATCGCGCTCTCGAGCGTGAGCTGGATCGGCGGCGTGAGCGTCACCGCCTCGTCCTTGCCCGCCGCGCGCACGTTGGTGAGCTTCTTGCCCTTGATCGGGTTCACGATGAGGTCGTTGTCGCGGCTGTGGATGCCGATCACCATGCCCTCGTAGACGCGCTCGCCCGGGGAAACGAACATGCGCCCGCGCTCCTCGAGGTTCCAGAGCGCGAACGCCACCGCCTCGCCCTGCTCGGAGGAGACGAGCACGCCGTTGCGGCGCGCGGGCAGCTCGCCCTTCACCGGCGCGTAGCGGTCGAACACGTGGCTCTTGATGCCGGTGCCGCGCGTGAGGGTCATGAACTCCATCTGGAACCCGATCAGCCCGCGCGACGGGATGTTGTAGTCGAGGCGCACGCGTCCCTTGCCGTCCGGGACCATGTCCTGCAGCTCGCCGCCGCGCCGGCCGAGCTCCTCCATGATCT
>DATIVM010000016.1:0-2282 GCA_035465975.1 Usitatibacter sp. | reverse complement strand
GGCTCGTATCCCGCGAGCGCGACCACGTGCTCGAGGGCGAGGTGTACGCGCTCGTCGACCATCCGTTCCGGGAGGTCGCGGACGCCCTGCATGCGCCGCGCCAGTGGTGCGATGTCCTGGTGCTGCCCTTCAACGTGAGGGGCTGCGAGGCGGGCCCGGGCGAGGACGGCGCGAGCCTCGGCCTCCTCATCGCGCGCCACAAGGACTCGACGCCCGACGATACTTACCGGCTCGGGTTCCGCTTCCGCGAGGAGGCGCGCGACGGCGATTTCCTGCGCATCGCGCTGCGCGCGCCCTCGGGGCCGTTCGGCACGCACGACTATCGCATCGTGCTCGAGGCGGCCCCCGCCGACGCGGGGCGGACGATCCTCCACCTCAGCTACGCCTACGGCTACGGCCTCGCCTCGCGGCTCGCGATGCAGGCTTATCTCGCCACCGTCGGCGCGGGCAACGTGGGCTTCACGGTGGTGGGGCGCGGGCGCGACGGCGCGCCGGTGTTCGTGCGCGGCATGCGCGGCGTCCTCGAGCGCAATACCATGCGCTACTTCCTCGCGATCGAGGCGTACCTAGGATCCCTCGGCGCGCCGCCCGCGAAGCGCGAGGATGCCCGGCTGGAGGCGTGGTTCCGCGCCGCGGAGCGCTACCCGCGCCAGCTCCACGAGATGAACCTTGCGCAATACCTCGCGCTGAAGCACCGCGACCTCGCGTGGGAGCGCCGCTCGCCGCGCGTGGCCGAAGGCTCCTAGCCGCGCCCGACGAAGGGCATCTTGGTCGCCATGATCGTCATGAACTGGACGTTCGCCTCGAGCGGCAGGCTCGCCATGTAGACGATCGCGCTCGCGACGTGCGCCACGTCCATGCGCGGCTCGACCGCCATCTCGCCGTTCGCCTGCATCACGCCCTTCGCCATGCGCTCGGTCATCTCGGTGGCGGCGTTGCCGATGTCGATCTGCGAGCAGGCGATGTCGTGCTTGCGCCCGTCGAGCGAGATGCACTTCGTGAGCCCGGTGATGGCGTGCTTGGTGGCGGTGTAGGGCGTGCTGTTGGGCCGCGGCGCGTGGGCGGAGATGGAGCCGTTGTTGATGATGCGGCCGCCGCGCGGGTCCTGCGACTTCATGATGCGGATCGCTTCCTGCGCGCAGAGGAACGCGCCGGTGAGGTTCACGTCGACCACCTTCTTCCACTGCTCGAACGCGAGGTCCTCCATGGGAATCGCCGGCGCGCCGCTTCCCGCGTTGTTGAAGAGGAGGTCGACGCGGCCGAACGCGGCCTTCGTGCGCGCGAAGAGCTCGCGCACCGATTTCGGGTCGCCCACGTCGGTGGGAACCGCGAGCGCGCGGTCGCCCGCGCCCGATTGCGCCGCCGCCTGGTCGAGGAGCTCGCCGCGCCGTCCCGCGAGCGCGACGCAGTAGCCTTCCTGCAGCAGCGCGAGCGCCGCCGCCTTGCCGATGCCGGTTCCCGCGCCGGTCACCACCGCCACCTTCTTCATCGCGGCTCCTCTCCCTCGCGATCCCGGCTCAATCGACCGCCGCGAGCGCCTTGCGCAGGCTCGACACCATGCGATCGATCTCGGATTCCTCGACGATCAGCGCCGGCGCGAGGGCGAGGATGTCGCCGGTCTGGCGCACGAGCACCCCGTCCTCGAAGCATTTCATGAAGATGGCGAAGCCGCGCGCGCCCGCCGCGCCGGGCCGCGCCGCCACTTCCACCGCGGCCACCAGGCCCTGGTTGCGGACGTCGATCACGTGGCGCTCGCCGCGCAGGGAATGCATCGCCGACTCGAGCCTGGGCGCGAGGCGCGCCGCGCGCGCGAACAGGTCCTCGTCCTCGTAGAGCTGCAGCGTGGCGATGCCCGCGGCGCAGGCGAGCACGTGCGCCGAGTAGGTGTAGCCGTGGAAGAGCTCGATCGCGCCGGGCGGCCCCGACATGAACGCGCGGTAGATGTCGCCCGAGACGATCACGCCGCCCATGGGCACGGTCCCCGAGGTCACGCCCTTCGCGAAGGTGATCATGTCGGGCTCGACGCCGTAGACGTCCGAGGCGAACGCCGCGCCCAGGCGGCCGAACGCCGTGATCACCTCGTCGAAGATCAGCAGGATGCCGTGCCTGCGCGTGATCTCGCGCAGGCGCTGCAGGTAGCCGCGCGGCGGTACCAGCACGCCGGTGGAGCCGGCCATGGGCTCCACGATCACCGCGGCGATCGTGGACGCGTCGTGCAGCGCGACGAGGCGCTCGAGCTCGTCGGCGAGGTGCGCGCCCCACTCCGGCTGGCCGCGCGAGTA
>DATIVM010000015.1:0-17832 GCA_035465975.1 Usitatibacter sp. | reverse complement strand
ATGATCCGCGCGATGCTGTCGGAATCGCTGCGGGCGGTGATTTCCCAGACGCTGTGCAAGACCAAGGACGGGAGCGGCCGCGTCGCGGCGCACGAGATCATGATCGGCACCCCCGCCATCCGCAACCTCATCCGCGAGGCGAAGGTCGCCCAGATGTACTCGTCGATCCAGACCGGCCAGGCGCTGGGCATGCAGACGCTCGACCAGAACCTGCTGGACCTGGTGAAGCGCAACCTCGTCTCGATCCCCGAAGCGCGCACGAAGGCGGCGAACAAGGACATCTTCGTCGGCGGCTAGGGCCGGACCGACCCCAAGGAGCCCAGATGGAACGCGAGCAATCCCTCAAGTTCATGCACGACCTGCTGCGGGCGCTCGTCGCCCGCAAGGGCTCGGACCTCTTCATCACGGCGGGCTTCCCGCCGGCGATGAAGGTCGACGGCAAGGTGACGCCGGTCTCGCAGCAGAGCCTGTCGCCGATCCACACGCAGGAGCTCGCCCGCTCGATCATGACCGACAAGCAGGCGGCCGAGTTCGAGGCGACCAACGAGTGCAACTTCGCGATCAGCCCGAGCGGCATCGGCCGCTTCCGCGTGAACGCCTTCGTGCAGCAGGGCCGCGTGGGCCTGGTGCTGCGCACCATCACCACGACGATCCCGAAGTTCGACGAGCTGGGCCTGCCCCACGTGCTGAAGGACGTGGCGATGACCAAGCGCGGGCTCGTGATCTTCGTGGGCGGCACCGGCTCGGGCAAGTCGACCTCGCTCGCCGCGATGATCGGGCACCGCAACGAGAACAGCTACGGGCACATCATCACGATCGAGGACCCGGTCGAATACGTGCACGAGCACAGGAACTGCATCATCACCCAGCGCGAGGTGGGTGTGGACACGGACAACTGGTTCGCGGCGCTCAAGAACACGCTGCGCCAGGCGCCCGACGTGATCCTCATCGGCGAGATCCGCGACCGCGAGACCATGGAGTACGCGATCGCCTTCGCGGAGACCGGGCACCTGTGCATGTCCACGCTGCACGCGAACTCCACCAACCAGGCCCTCGACCGCATCATCAACTTCTTCCCCGAGGAGCGGCGCGCGCAGCTGCTCATGGACCTGTCGCTCAACCTCAAGGGCGTCATCTCGCAGCGCCTGATCCCCAAGAAGGGCACCAAGGGGCGCATCGCCGCGATCGAGATCATGCTCAACTCGCCGCTCATGCAGGACCTGATCTTCAAGGGCGAGGTGCACGAGATGAAGGAGCTCATCGCGCGCTCGCGCGAGCTCGGCATGCAGACCTTCGACCAGGCGCTCTTCGACCTCTTCGAGGCCGACATGATCAGCTACGAGGACGCGCTGCGCAACGCCGACTCGGTGAACGACCTGCGGCTCAAGATCAAGCTCGAGAGCAAGAACGCCAAGAACCGCGACCTGGGCTCCGGCCTCGAGCACCTCGAGATCGTGAAGTGACGAGGCGGAGGCTCGCCAGCGCGGCCTGAGCCTCGTCATCCCCGAGACGTCGGGGACCCAGATCGTCTTCGGGCATCCACGCATTCCCGCTTGCGCGGGAATGACGCGAGGCCGCGCACCGCGTAGGACGCGTCCGACACGAACATCAGCGCAATCCTAGGCGGGATGATGCCCCGTCCGACTCCCCCGTTTCCGCCGCCTCTTCAATATGGACGAACGACCAAGGGAGACGGCCATGAAGAAACTCCTCGCAATAGGCCTCGCCACCTGCCTGCCCACCGGACTCGCCGCCGAGGATCCCGCCGCAACCGCGCGCTCGCTCGGGATGGTGACCGTGCTCGTGCTCGACGAGTCGCTCCCCGCCGCGAAGGATCTGCCCTGCGCGAGCGCGGCCATCGCGAAGGCGGGCGATCCCGGCTGCATGGCGGTCCACCGGGCCGTCCTGAGCGGGCACATGAAGAAGGCGCCGGCGCTTCACGAGCGCGGCCGCTGGCTTTGACCTCCACGGGAGCCGACCACCATGAACAGCGACCAGATCCACGGCCATTGGCGTGAAGTGAAGGGGTGGGCCCTCGAGAGCTGGGGCCGCGTCACCCACGACCCGTGGCTGCGCATCGCCGGTCGCCGCGAGCGGCTGCTCGGGCGCCTCGAGGCGTCCCTCGCCGAATCGCGCCGCATCGCCGAGTCGAGCTTCCCCGCGGCCCGCGCCGCCGCGACGCCCGAACGCCGCGCCGCTTCCCGCTAGCGTCACTGCTTGGTCGGCGTGGCGGAGCTCCCCAGGAGGTCCGCCAGGTCGTCGGCGTGGTCCTCCTCGCTCGCGAGGATCTCCTCGAGCATCCGCCGCGTGGTGGGATCGCTGTCGCCGATGAACTGCACCATTTCCCGGTAGCTGTCGATCGCGATGCGCTCCGCGATGAGGTTCTCGCGGATCGCCTCCTGCACGGTGCGGCCCGTGCGGTATTCCGAATGGCTGCGCGCGACCAGCGTGTCGGGATTGAACTGCGGCTCGCCGCCCAGCTGCACGATGCGCTCGGCGATGCGGTCCGCGTGCCCGAGCTCCTCGTTCGCGTGCTCGAGGAACTCGTCGGCGGCGGGCCGGGAGTCGATCCCGCGCGCCACGAAATAGTCGTGGCGGTAGCGCAGCGTGCACACGAGCTCGGTGGCGAGCGCCTCGTTCAGCAGCTGCAGCACCTTCTCCTTGTCCGCGCCGTAGCTCTCCGTCACCGCGCCCTCCTCGATAT
This sequence comes from Usitatibacter sp., assembly GCA_035465975.1. Taxonomy (GTDB): domain Bacteria; phylum Pseudomonadota; class Gammaproteobacteria; order Burkholderiales; family Usitatibacteraceae; genus Usitatibacter. The sequence continues at coordinate 15,128 of DATIVM010000015.1, read as the reverse complement.
GGCGGCGCGCGGTCTCGCGGAGCTTGCGCACGTCGGTGAGGGTGGGCTTGCCTTGCGGCCGGGCGGGGGGCGCGCTCATACGGTCTCCTGAAAGTCGTCCGGCCCCGGAAACGGGGCCGCGAATTCCATTGAAGCGCTTGAACGCGACGGCCGCTGTCGGCGGCGCCTTAAACGCCTGTCGGTCGCTTCCGACGGCGGGCTCGATGTCCGGCGGCGAGGCCGAAGCGGCTCAGGAAGCGACGGCGAGGTCGCGGCGGCCGCCCGGGGAGCGCAGCACCGCGTTGAGGCGCGAGAGCGCCGCGGGCTCGTCCGCGGGACGCGCATCGGGCGGCGAGAAGTAGTAGCCCTGCAGGAAGTCGGCGCCCGCGTCGACGGCGACGCGCGCCTCCGCCGCGCTCTCGATCCCGGCGACCACCACGCGCGAGCGCACCTCGTGGAGCAGCTCCACCATGCCGGCGAGCATGCGGCGCGCGCGGCCCCACCCGAGCAGCGCGTCGGCGACCAGCGCGCGGTCGAGCTTCACGAGGTCGGGATGCAGCGCGAGCACGCGGTCGAAGTTGGAGCGCGCCTTGCCGAAGTCGTCGATGGCGATCGAGAGCCCGAGGTCGCGGTAGATCGCGACCGCGTCGAGGAGGCTCGCCTCGTCGCAGTCCTCGGCGAGGATCTCCACGCACACGCGCTTCGGCACGAGGCCGTAATAGCGCACCAGCTCGCCAAGCTCGAGCGCGCATTTCGCATCGTGCGCGGCGGCCTGCGGGTGCACGTTGAGGAAGAGCGTGCGTCCTTCCGGGTCGAAGCGCGCGTAGTTGCGCAGGTGCAGCGCGCGGCACGCCCAGTCGAGCACCGCGCGGGTTTCCCCGGCGCTCCGCGCGAAGAGGTCGGGCGGCGAGAGCCGCTCGCCGGCCGCGTCGGTCACGCGCAGCAGCGCCTCGTAGCCGTGGCAGGCGGGCTCGCGCACGGCGAGGATCGGCTGGAAGTGCGAAAGGAGGCGCATGCCTTCCCAGCCGAGCGCGTCGGGCCCCGCGGCGCGGACCAGCCGCTCCGCCGCGCGCGCCATCGAGGGCGGGCCGGCCCGATTCCCCTCCGGACGCCCGGTCGCGCCGGACCCGCCACCTTCTCCCTGACGCATCGCCTCTCCCAAAACCGTGATTCGCGCGCCGGAAGTAGTCCCGGCCCATCCAAGTTGCGCCCGAGGGGTTACCGAGCCGTTACCGGCCGGCGGAAGAGGGTTGCAACTGTAAAACCGGGGCTCAGGCCGCGGTGAAGAAGGAAGCGAGCGCTTCCCCGATGTCGCTCATGCGGTAGGGCTTCTTCAGCACGCGGTTCACGCCCGCGGAGAGCGCCCGCGTCTCGAATCCCGCGCCGCCGTAGCCGCTCGCGATCACGATGGGGAGCGTCGGGTTGAGCTTGCGCAGCTCGATCGCGAGCTGCGTGCCGGTGAGCTGCGACATCACCTCGTCGCTCACCACCGCGTCGAAGCGCCGCGGGTCGGCGCGCGCGGCCGCGAGCGCCTCGCGGCTGTCGGTGTAGCCCACCGGCTCGTAGCCGAGCGAGGCGAGCATCTCCTCGAGCGCGGCGAGCACCTCGGGCTCGTCGTCGACCGCGAGGATCGATTGCCCCTGTCCCATCGGCAGCGCGTGCGCGGGCTCGGGCTTGCCCGCCTCCACGTGGACGAGCGGCATCCACACCTCGAACGTCGTGCCGCGGCCGAGCTCGCTCGACACCTCGAGGAAGCCGCGGTGCTCCATCACCACGGCGTGCACCAGAGCCAGCCCGAGGCCCGTGCCGCGGCCCGCCGGCTTCGTCGTGAAGAAGGGCTCGAAGATGCGGTCGATCACCTCGGGCGCGATGCCGTGCCCCGTGTCGCGCACCGTGATCTTCACGTACTCGCCCGCCGCGATCTCGCCGGTGCGCACCTTGCGAGCCTGGGAGACGCTCTCCTGCTCGACGCGCACCTCGAGGACGCCCTTGTCGCCCATCGCCTGCACGGCGTTCGTGCAGAGGTTCATGAGGAGCTGGTGGATCCGCGTCGGATCGCCCAGCACCGCGGCCTCGGCCGCCTCGCCCTCGTAGCGCACCTCGATGGTCTCGGGCGAGGAGCCCTGGATGAGGTCGCACACCTCCTGCGCGATCGGCGCCACGATCACCGGCAGCCGCTCCGAGCCCTCGGCCCGGCTGTAGGAGAGGATCTGCGCGACGAGCGCCTTCGCGCGGTTGCCCGCGCTCATGATGGTGTCGATGTAGCGGCGCATGTCGCCCTCGGCCTTCATCTGCGCGAGCTCGCCGTAGCCGAGGATGGCGCCGAGGATATTGTTGAAGTCGTGCGCGATGCCGCCCGCGAGGTGGCCCACGGCCTGCATCTTCTCCGCCTGGCGCAGCTGCGCGGCGAGGCGCTGGCGCTCCTCCTCCGCGCGGACCTTCTCCGAGACGTCCTTCACGAAGCCGATCACGCGCCGCGGCGAGCCCTCCACGCCGGGGAGCGTGCCGATGCGGTAGGCGTTCACTCCGACCGTGGTGTACTCGCCGTCGTCGCGGCGGAAGCGGTACTCGAGCGCGACGTGCGCGAGGTCGCCCGTGGCGAGCATGCGCCGCAGCCCCTTGAGCCGCATGCGGTCGTCCGGATGCACGCGCTCGACCCATTTCTGGATGGTCGAGATGTGCTCGCGGCGCGTGCCGAGCACCGCCACCGTGTCGCCGTCCCAGAGGATCCCGCCCTGGGCCGGGTCGAACTCGTAGAGCAGGTTGCCGCTCGCCCGGATCACCGCCTCGTGGCGGTTGCGCCACGCCTCCGTCTCGCGCGCCGCCTCGCGCCGCTCGACGAGCAGCGCCGCGGCGAAGAGCGTGGTGACGATGAGGGTCGCGAGGTAGCCCTGCAAATGCAGCAGCGCACGCACGTCGGGCGTGCCCCCGGGAGTGAGGGGGCCGAGGGACTGCCCGGTGTTCCAGTAGACGATGAGGCCGAAGATCGACAGGCCCAGGGTCGCCGCGCGCAGGCCGAAGGAGAGCGCCGCCCAGATGAGGAACGGCGCGCACAGGTAGGCGAGCGAGGGAATGAACCCCTCGGAGCGCGCGCGCGCGCCGAACACGTAGCTCGCGGTGACGATGAGCCCCGCGTAGAGCGCGACGAGCTCGGGCCAGCGCCGCCGCGCCACCTCGGTGGCGTCGCGCGCGCCGGAACGGCTCCAGGCGAGGATCAGCGGCGCCGTGAGGAGCATCCCGAGCATCGTCGAGACGAACGTCACCGACCACTGGTTGCGGAACGTGGTCGCGAGGCGGCTGTAGCCCAGCGCGGCGTCGAGCAACGCCATCGCCGCCACGAGCGGCACCATGCCGACGAGGAACGCCGAGACGCCGCGCACGGTGTCGATGCGCACGCGCGGCCCCGCGAGCCGGATGAGGCCCGCGCCCACGGCGAGCGGCTGCGCGCAGTTGAGCGCCGCCGTGGCGAGGATCGAGGTCCACGGATCGGTCCGCTGCAGGCCCACGGCGATGCTGGCGGCGAAGACGATGGCGAGGTAGCCCCACCAGCGGCGCGGCGCGACGACGAGCAGCACGCCGAGCGCGAGCCCGTGCGCCGGCCAGATGAACAGCGGCAGGCGGGCGTGGAACGGCAGGTGGGCCGCGTAGGCGGCGAGCAGGTAGTAGACGGCGCCGAAGGCGAGGTAGGCAAATGCCTGCCGGCCCGGGGCGGAGCGGGGCGCGGAGAGGATCGCGGGCAGCCCGGCGCTCACTGGGGCGCCCGCTCCGGCGGAAGGGGCTCGGCGGTCATCCTCTTCGGATTCTACGGGTTCCCGCGCTAGAATGCGGCAAACAACGCCTTCCGAAGGACCGGTGGAAGCCCACATTCTCGTCGTAGACGACGACGCCGCCATCCGAGACGTCATCCGCGAGTACCTCACGGAGAACGACTTCCAGGTGTCGGTGGCGGAAACGGGCGCCGACATGGACAAGGTCCTCGGCGCGGAGATCGTCGACCTCGTGATCCTCGACCTGAAGCTGCCGGACGAGGACGGGCTCGCCATCGCCCGGCGCCTGCGCGAGTCGCTCGACCTGCCCATCATCATCCTCACCGGCCGCAAGGAAGAGGTCGACCGCGTGATGGGCCTCGAGCTGGGCGCCGACGACTACGTCACCAAGCCCTTCAGCAACCGCGAGCTCCTCGCGCGCGTGCGCGCGGTGCTGCGGCGCACCGAGAGCAAGCGCGCGAAGCGGCGCGGCGAGACGGTGCGCGCCTTCCGCTTCTCCGGCTGGGAGCTCAACACCGGCACCCGCAAGCTGAAGAGCCCCGACGGCCGCAACGTGGAGCTCACCAACAGCGAATACGCCCTGCTGGTGGCCTTCCTCCGCGCCCCGCAGCGCATCCTCAGCCGCGACCAGCTGCTCGAGTCGAGCCGACTGCACGACGACATCTACGACCGCTCCATCGACGTGCAGATCCTGCGCCTGCGCCGCAAGATCGAGGAGAGCCCCAACCAGCCGAACCTGATCCGCACCGAGCGCGGCGCCGGGTACTACCTCAACTCCACCGTCGAGACAATGTGAACGCATCGCTCACCGCGCTCGACGGGGCCCTCACCGTCGTCGCGGCCTGGTTCGCGATCGGGCTCGCCGGCATCGCTGCCCCGCGCAGCTTCCGCTTCGTCGCCTGGTTCCTGTTTCCGCTTTCCGCCGTCCTCGCCCTGGTCCTCACGGGGTTCGCGCTCGCCGCGCTGCCCGGCGCGCCGCAATCGGCCGTGCTGCCGATCGGGCTCCCCGGCCTGCCGTTCCACGTCCGGCTCGATGCGCTTTCCGGCTTCTTCCTGGTGGTGCTGGGTCTCGCCGGTGCGGGCATCTCGGTCTTCGCCGCCGGCTACTTCCGCGCCGGGGAAGGCACGGCGCCCGGCGTCCTCTGCCTGCAATACCACTTCTTCCTCGCCGGCATGGCGATGGTCATGCTCGCGGACGACGCGTACGCCTTCATGGTGTGCTGGGAGATGATGGCGCTCGCGTCCTTCTTCCTGGTGACGACCAACCACCGCATCCCCGAGATCCAGCGCGCCGGTTTCCTGTACCTCCTCATCGCGCACATCGGCGCGATCGGCATCCTCCTGTGCTTCGGCGTGCTGCAGGCGAACACCGGCGACTACACCTTCGCCAACATGCGCGCGCAGCACCTCTCCGCGTTCTGGGCCTCGGCCGCGTTCCTCCTCGCGCTGTTCGGCTTCGGCGCGAAGGCCGGCATCCTGCCGCTGCACGTGTGGCTGCCCGAGGCGCACCCGGCCGCGCCCTCGCCGGTCTCGGCGCTCATGAGCGGCGTGATGCTGAAGACCGCGATCTACGGGATGCTGCGCGTGTGCTTCGACCTCCTCGGCACTCCCATCTGGTGGTGGGGCGTGATCGCCCTCGTCGTCGGGCTCGCGACCGCGGTCTTCGGCGTCGTGTTCGCGGCGGCGCAGGTGGACATGAAGCGCCTGCTCGCCTACTCCTCGATCGAGAACATCGGCCTGGTGGTGCTCGCTTTCGGGCTCGCCATCGTCTTCACCGCATACCGCATGCTGCCGCTCGCCGCGCTCGCCGTCACGGCCATGCTCTACCACTGCGCGAACCACGCGATCTTCAAGAGCCTCCTCTTCCTGGGAACCGGCTCGGTGCTGCACGCGACCCAGGAGCGCAACCTCGGCAAGCTCGGCGGGCTGCTGCGCTACATGCCGTGGGTCGCCTGGACCGCGCTCGTGGGCGTGATCGCGAGCGCCGGGTTGCCGCCCTCCAACGGGTTCGTCTCGGAGTGGCTGCTGCTGCAGGGCTTCCTCTTCACGGGCGAGCTGCCGAACCCGTACCTCAAGATGCTCGTGCCGCTCTTCGCCGCGGGCATGGTGCTGGTCGCGGCCCTCGCCGGCTACGTGATGGTGAAGTTCTTCGGCGTGATCTTCCTCGGGCGAGCGCGCGAGGAGAAGCTCGCCGAGGCCCACGACGCGGGCTTCCTCGAGCGCCTGGGGCTATTGTGGCTGAGCGCCGGCTGCGTGCTCCTCGGCGTATTCCCGGTGGTCGTGATGCAGCTGATCGACCCCGTGCCCGCGCTCCTCGTCGGCCGGGGGCTGGTCGAGAGCGGGCGCATCGGCGACTTCTGGCTCCTCGCGCCCGTGAGCCCTTCGCGCGCTTCCTACAGCCCGCTGGTGATCCTGGTGGTCGCGCTCGTGATCGTCGGGCTGGTGTTCCTGCTGGTGCGCCGCTTCTACCACGGGCGGCTGCGGCGGGCCGCCCCCTGGGACTGCGGCATGCCGCTGCAGACCGCGCGCATGCAGGACACGGCCGAGGGCTTCGGCCAGCCGATCCGCCAGATCTTCGAGCCGGTGTTCCGCATGAAGCGCGAGCTCCCGACCGCTTTCGACGCCGCGCCGCGTTACAAGGTCACGGTGGAAGACCCGATGTGGCGCGGGATCTACGAGCGCATCGCCGCGGCGACCGACCGCGTCTCGCGGATCGTGGGACTGCTCCAGCGCGGGCGCATCGCGATCTACCTCCTCTACAGCTTCCTCACGCTCGTGGCGCTGCTCTTCCTCGCGCAGGCATGAACCTCGAAGGCATCATCGCCCAGCTCGCCGCGCTCCTCGTGGCGCTCGTCCTGAGCCCGCTCCTTACCGGCTGGGTGAACCAGTGGCGCGCCTGGCTGCAGAACCGCTCGGCGCCGCCCCTCACGCAGCAGTTCCGTACGCTGCACAAGCTCTTCTGGAAGGAATCGGTGATGGCGCGGGAGGCGAGCCCGCTCTACCGCCTCGCCCCGTACGTGGTCTTCAGCTGCATGCTGCTCGCGTCGATGATCATCCCGACGCTCTCCACCAATCTGCCGCTCGCCCCCGCCGCCGACGCCATCGCGCTGGTGGGCCTCTTCGCGCTCGCACGCCTCTTCATCTCGCTCGCGGCGATGGACGTGGGCACCGCCTTCGGCACGATGGGCGCGCGGCGCGAGATGCTGATCGGCTTCCTCGCCGAGCCCGCGTTCCTGATGGTGCTCTTCACCACCTCGCTCATCTCGAGCAGCACCTCGCTCGCGACCATCGTGTCGAGCATCGCGCACCGCGAGCTCACCATCCTGCCGAGCCTCGCCTTCGCCGGCGTCGCCTTCACCATGGTCTCGCTCGCGGAGAACGCGCGGGTGCCGGTGGACAACCCCGCGACCCACCTCGAGCTCACGATGATCCACGAGGCGCTCCTGCTCGAGTATTCCGGGCGCCACCTCGCGCTCATGGAATGGGCGGCGTCCCTCAAGCTCTTCGCCTACTCGTGCGCCGGCCTCGCGCTCTTCTTCCCGTGGGGCGTGGCCGAGGCGAACGACCACGCGGCCCTGCTCTGGGCGCTGCCGGCGCTCGCGGGCAAGCTCGCCGTCGGCGGGTCCCTGCTCGCGCTGATCGAGACGATCCTCGCCAAGATGCGCATCTTCCGGGTGCCCGAGTTCCTCGCCACCGCCTTCCTGCTCGGCGTGCTGGCGCTCCTCGTGCACCTGCTCCTCGGCGCCTGAGATGAACCCGTTCGCCATCCAGCTCGTGAACCTGTTCGCCGCGGGGCTGCTGCTGCTCGGCTTCGCGATGCTCTCTCAGCGCCGCATCCTCACGCTGATCCACCTCTACGCGCTGCAGGGCCTCGCGCTCACCGCCTCCACCGTCACCGTCGCCTGGGCGACCGGGCAGCACCACCTGTACTGGTCGGCGGGGATCAACTTCACGCTGAAGGTGCTGGTGCTGCCGTGGATCCTGCACCGCCTGATCCGGCGCCTGAGCGTCAAGTGGGACGTGGAGACCCTCATCAACATCCCGACGATGATGCTGGTCGGCATCGTGCTGGTGGTGTTCGCGTTCAACCTGGCGCTGCCCATCTCCGAGTTCTCGCGCTCCATCGCGCGAGGCACGCTCGGCATCGCGCTCGCCTGCGTGCTGATGTCGTTCCTGATGATGATCACGCGCTCGAAGGCCGTGCCGCAGGTGATCGGGTTCCTGGCGATGGAGAACGGCCTCTTCTTCGCCGCGACGAGCGCCACCTACGGCATGCCGATGGTGGTCGAGCTCGGCATCGCGCTCGACGTGCTGGTGGGCATGGTGATCCTGGGCGTGTTCCTGTTCCAGATCCGCGAGCAGTTCGACTCCCTCGACATCCACCACCTGGAGAAGCTCAAGGAAGACTGATGGACCCGCTCGCCGTCCTCCTCGCCGTGCCGCTCATCGGGGGCTTCAGCCTCTGGGTGCTGGGCGAGCGCGAGAGCGCGCCGGAGATCAACGTCGCCTACAGCTTCGCGACCCTCGTCGCGGCGGCCTGGCTCACCGAGGACGTGATCTCGACCGGGCCGGTCACCGCGCTCGACGAGCAGTTCTTCGTGGACCCGCTCAACGTGTTCCTGGTGGCGCTCACGGCGTTCGTGGGCTTCACCACCTCGCTCTTCTCGCGGCCCTACATGCGCACCGAGCGCGACAAGGGCCGCATGACGGCGGGCCGGCTGCGGCTCTACCACAGCATGTACCAGCTCTTCATGTTCACGATGCTCCTCGCCCTCACCACCAACAACATGGGCATCCTGTGGGTGGCGATGGAGGCGGCGACCCTCACCACGGTGCTGCTGGTCTCGGTGTACCGCACCGCCGCGAGCCTGGAGGCGGCGTGGAAGGACTTCATCCGGTGCGGCGTCGGCATCGCGCAGGCGCTCTTCGGCACGATCCTCCTCTACTTCGCCGCCGAGCGCGTGCTGGGCCCCCAGGGCAACGCCCTCCTCTGGACGCACCTCGACACGGTCAAGCACCAGCTCGAGCCCGCGATCATGTCGCTCGCGTTCGTGTTCCTGCTCGTGGGCTACGGGACGAAGGTGGGGCTCGTGCCGTTGCACAACTGGCTGCCCGACGCCCACGCGGAGGGCCCCACCCCGATCTCGGCGGTGCTCTCGGGGCTGCTGCTCAACGTCGCGCTCTACAGCGTGATCCGCTGCAAGGTGCTCGCCGAGGGCGCGCTCGACTCGCGCTTCGCCGGCAACATGATGATGGGCTTCGGGCTGCTCTCGACGGTGGCCGCCGCCTTCTTCCTCTCGCGCCAGCGCGACATCAAGCGCATGTTCGCGTACTCGTCCATCGAGCACATGGGGCTCATGACGTTCGCCTTCGGCATGGGCGGCCCGATCGCGAACTTCGCGGGCCTGCTGCACATGACGGTGCACTCGCTCGTGAAGAGCGCGATCTTCTTCGCGGTCGGGCACGCGGCGCAGAAGGCGGGCACGCAGGTGATGGAGGAGATCCGGGGGCTCCTGCGCGTGAGCCCGCGCGTGGGCTGGGGCCTCATGATCGGCACGCTCGCGATCCTCGGCATGCCGCCCTTCGGCGTGTTCGCGAGCGAGTTCCTGATCCTCACCACCGCGATGCGCGAGCACCCGTGGGCGACGCCGCTGCTCCTCCTCGCGCTCGGCGTGGCGTTCGCCGCGATCTTCAGCCGCGTGCAGCCGATGGTGTTCGGCGAGACGACGCTCAAGCGCCTGCCCTACCAGCCCGCGCTCGCGCCGGTCTTCATCCACCTGGGGCTCGGCCTCATGCTCGGGCTCTATATCCCGCCTTACCTCGCGGCCTGGTACCACCAGGCGGCGAAGCTCCTCGGCTGACATGGCGATCGCGGGCCTCCCCCTTTCCGACCGGCGCCTCGCGGGCGAGGTGCCGGCCACCGTCGCGCGCGTGACGCCCGCGCAGTGGACCGAGGCCGCGCGCCTCGTGCGCGAAGCGGGCGGCCGGCTGGTCGCGCTCTGGGGCGCGGACCGTCGCGAGGCGGGCGACGCCTTCTCGGTGTACGCGGCCTACGCGACGCCGGACGGGCTCTCGGTGCTCGATCTGCACGTCGCGCACCCCGACGAGTCGTATCCCGACCTCTCGGGGCTCTTCGCGTGCGCGAACCGCATGCAGCGCGCGGTGCGCGACCTCCTCGGCCTCGTTCCCGACGGCGCGACCGATCCGCGGCCGTGGCTGCGCCACGGCGCGTGGCGGCCCACGGACTATCCGCTGCGCGGCGATTTCGATCCCGAGGCGTACCGCTCCAACGCCGTCGAGGCGTACCCCTTCGTGCGGGTCGAGGGCGACGGCGTGCACGAGATCGCGGTGGGCCCGATCCACGCCGGCGTGATCGAGCCGGGGCACTTCCGCTTCTCCGTGGTGGGCGAGAAGGTGCTGCGGCTCGAGGAGCGCCTGGGCTACACGCACAAGGGGATCGACCGGCGCTTCGGCGATTTCACGGTGGCCGAGGGCTACCGCCTCGCCGGCCGCTGCTCGGGCGATTCCACGGTGGCCTACGCGTGGGCCTACGCGCAGGCCGCCGAATCGCTGCTCGCGGTCGTGGTGCCGCCGCGCGCGCGCTGGCTGCGCGCGCTGATGCTCGAGGCCGAGCGCATCGCGAACCACCTCGGCGACCTCGGCGCGCTGGGCAACGACGCGGCGTTCGCGTTCGCGCTGGCGCAGTTCTCGCGCCTGCGCGAGGACTGGCTGCGCCTCTCGAACCGGGTCTTCGGGCACCGGCTCATGATGGACCGCGTGGTGCCGGGCGGCGTGGCGGTGGACGTGGCCGAGGAGGCGCGCGAGGCGATCGCCGCGCAGGCGGCCTGCATCGAGCGCGAGGCACGCGACCTGCGCGACATCTTCGACGAGCACTCGGGCCTGCAGGACCGCTTCATCACCGCCGGGCGCGTGACGCCGGATCTCGCGCGTGCGCTCGGTCTCGTCGGGCTCGCGGGGCGCGCGAGCGGCCAGGCGCTGGACCTGCGCGTCGATTTCCCGGTCGAGCCCTACACGCGGCTCGCGGTGAGGAAGGCGGTGCACCCCGCCGGCGACGTCGCCGCACGGGTGCGCGTGCGCTTCGACGAGCTGTTCGAATCGCTGCGCCTCGTGCGCGAGATCCTCGCCGGCCTTCCCGCGGGCGAGATCCGCGTCGACCTCCCCGAGCCGCGCCCCGGCGCCTTCGGCGTGGGCTGGGTCGAGGGCTGGCGCGGCGAGGTGTTCGTCGCCGTCGAGGCGGGCGAAGGCGGCCGCATCCGGCGCGCCCACGCCCACGATCCCTCGTGGCAGAACTGGCCGCTCGTCGAGCACGCCATCATGGGCAACATCGTTCCCGACTTCCCTCTCATCAACAAGAGCTTCAACCTGAGCTACTCCGGACCGGACTGCTGATGATCCCGATCCTCCTCAAGATCCTGCGCACCGGCATCGTCACCGAGCCCGCGCCGCAGCCGCGCGAGGACTGGCGCGTGCGCGGCGCGCAGATCGGCGACGAGATCCTGCGGCTGCTCGGCCGCGCCCTCGTGATCCGCGAGGTGGACGCGGGATCCTGCAACGGCTGCGAGCTGGAGGTGAACGCGCTGTCGAACCCGTACTACAACATCGAGGGCCTCGGCATCAAGCTCGCGGCGAGCCCGCGCCACGCGGACATGCTGCTGGTCACCGGGCCGGTCTCGAAGAACATGGAGGAGGCGCTGCGCATCGCCTACGAGGCGATGCCGCATCCGAAGCTCGTCGTCGCGCTCGGCGATTGCGCGCGCGACGGCGGCATCTTCGGCGCGAGCTACGCCACCTGCGGGGGCGTGTCCAAGGTGCTGCCCGTCGACGTGGCGGTTCCCGGATGCCCGCCGCCGCCGCTCGCCATCCTCGAGGGCATCCTCGCGGCGGTCGCGAAGCGCGCGCCTTGAGGAGGATCCGGGCGTGAGCCTTCCCGAGAGCCATGCGCTGCGCTTCGAGCTCGCGGGCGAGGTGCACGCGCGCCCGCACGAGGCGCTCGTCGCCCCGCTGCGCGCCTCGCATGTCGCGGTCCTCGTGGATGCCGCGGAGCGGGAGCGCGAGCACGCGCACGTGGCCCGGCTCTGCCGGGAGGCGGGGGTGACGCCGCCGGAAGCGGGCGTCATCCACTTCTCCGCCGACCTCGGATCGTTCCGGCTGCGCTGGGAGCGCCACACCGAGTTCTCGTCGTACTCGTTCTTCTGCGCGGGCGTCGGCCCCGCCCGGTTCGCGCAGCCCGTGGCCTCGCGCGTCCCCGGCGACTGGCTGCGCTCCATCCCGGGCCGCACGCTCACCGCGGCGCATGCCGAGTTCCTCGACCGCAGCACGCTCGTGCCCCCGGCACGCGAGATCGCCGCGGCCTTCGAGGGCAACTACGTGATCGGTTCCGAGGTGGGCGACGGCGCGGCCGCCGCGTTCACCGACTTCCGCATCCATGCCGACGGCTTCGGGCGCTTCCTGGTGATCGACCGCTCGCTCTCGCGCTTCCAGGCGGGCCGCACGCTGCAGCGGCTGTTCGAGATCGAGGCGTACCGGATGATGGCGCTCCTCGCGCTTCCCATCGCGCGCGAGACGGCGCCCCGGCTCGCGGCGATGGAGCGCGATCTCGCCGCGGTCGCCCTCGAGCTCGCCCGGGGGGACGGCCAGGACGATGCGCTCCTCGACCACCTCACCAAGCTTTCGGCGGACGTGGAGAGCGCCATCGCGGCCTCGCGCTTCCGCTTCGGGGCGACGCGCGCCTACCACGACCTGGTGGACGCGCGCATCCGCGAGCTTCGCGAGCGGCGCCTGCCGGGGACGCAGACGATCGAGGAATTCATGGCGCGCCGCCTCGCGCCCGCGATGGCCACCTGCGAGTCGGTCTCGAAGCGGCTGCTCGAGCTCTCGGAGCGCGTGGCGCAGTCGAACAGCCTCCTCGTCGCGCGCGTCGACGTGGTGCACGAGCGCCAGAACCAGCAGCTCCTCGCCTCCATGGACCGGCGCGCGCGCCTGCAGCTGCGGCTCCAGGAGACGGTGGAAGGCCTTTCCGTGGTCGCGATCACCTACTACATGGTCGGGCTCGTCGGCTATGCCGCGAAGGCGCTCAAGGCCGCGGGCTATCCGATCGACCCGGACCTCACCTCGGGGATCGCGATCGCGGTGGTCGCCGTGCTGGCGACCCTCGGCGTGCGCTACGTGCGGCGGACCATCGAGCAGGCGGAGCGCGCCGGGCGCATTCCCGACTGAGGGCGCTGCGGCGCGCGTACGAGTCGGCGGACTAGGGAGCCTTCGGCGGCCCGAGCAGGTTGGCGTCGCGCGCGAGCCGCCACCTTCCGCCGCTCCTGCGGAACACCGTGAGCGTGTGGCCCTCGCGCTCGACGGGAAGGCCCATGGGCGGCGTCATGGTGATCGCGAGCCGCGTGCGGATGAACGCCCAGTCGCCCGCGACGCGCAGCTCCTCGATCTCGCTGCGGCCGTCGACCTGCGGCATCGCGATCCCCGGCCCCGGGCGCGATGCCCGCGCGAATTCCTCCTTGCCCATGCGCGTGCCGCCGGGGAGCAGGAAGACCACGTCGTCGGTCATGAGGTCGAGGACGGTGTCGAGGTCGCCGGCGCGGCTCGCCTCCATCCACTTCGCGACCACGGCACGGATCTGCGCCTCGTCGTCCTGCGCGGCGCCCTGCACGAAGCGCACGTCGCCGATCCAGCTGCGCTTGCGCCGTTCCAGGCGCGTATCGCTTCCTTCGCCGTCGAAGCTCGCGGGCGCACGGCGCAACCGCGACTCGTCGATCCCCTCGAACGCGTTCACGCTCACCACCGCGTAGCGCCGGCCGTCGATGTCGCTCGTCACGACGGGCACGATGCCGCAGCGCGCGCAGAGGTGGAAATCGGCGGTCTTCGTGCCGAAGCGGTAGCGCGACGCGTGCGCCGCATCCTCGATGCGCACCTCCAGGCTTGCGGCCGGGTTCGAGGTCCAGAGGCCGCCGTGCTTGCGGCAGAAGCTGCAGGTGCACGCGCGCGCGGGAATCTCGGCGGGGTCCGGATTCCACGCGAGGTCGAAGGCGATGTTGCCGCAGTGGCATTTCCCGTGGATCACCATGGCCGCCTCATCGCTCCGCGCGCTTGCGCAGGAACACGTGCATCGCGCGCTCGCCCTGCACGTGGCGCGCGACTTCGTAGCCGAGGGCGGGGAGGTCCAGGCCCTCGAGCAGCGGCTCCCCGGTGCCCAGCAGCACGGGGCGCACCGCCAGGTGCAGCTCGTCGACGAGCCGCGCGCGAAGGAATTGCCGGATGGTCCCGGGACCGCCGCCGAGGCGCACGTCGCGCCCCCCCGCCGCCGCCTTCGCCTCGCGCAGCGCGGTCTCGATGCCGGCGGTGACGAAGCGGAATTCGGTTCCGCCTTTCATGCCGAGCGGCGGCCGGGCGTGGTGCGTGAGCACGAAGACCGGCGTGTGGTACGGCGGCTCCTCGCCCCACCAACCCTTCCAGCGCTCGTCGGGCCAGGGACCGCGGACGGGACCGAACATGTTGCGGCCGAGGATCCAGGCGCCGATGCCCTCGAAGCCCTGCTCGGCGACGCCGTTGTCGATGCCCGTCTCGCCGCCTTCCTGGCCGTGCATCGCGCGCCAGATTCGGGTGTGGAAGAACCACTCCATCAGCTCCGGGCCCCTCACGCCGAGGGGATTCGCCAGGTCCTGGCCCGGCCCGGCGCCGTAGCCGTCGATGGAGATCGCGAAGCTCTGCACGCGCAGTCGGGACATCGCCGCTCCGTCACCCGGGGGGATCGTGAAGCGCGCCATTCTCCGCCGCACGCCGCGCGAAGGTCAAAGGAAGCCGCCCGCCCCCCGATCGCCTCACACCAGCCCCCGCGCCGCGAGCTCGTCCTTGAGATACGCGTAGTAGATGGGCGCAGCGACCAGCCCCGCCACGCCGAAGGCCGCCTCCATGAGCAGCATCGCGACCAGCAGCTCCCAGGAGCTCGCGCGGATCCCGCGCCCGACGATGCGCGCGTTGAGGAAATACTCGAGCTTGTGGATCACGACGAGGAAGGCGAGCGAGGCGACGGCGAGCTCGAGCGAGACGCTGAGGCTCATCACGACGATCACCGCGTTGGACAGGAGGTTCCCCACGATCGGGACGAGGCCGCCGACGAAGGTGAGGACCACCAGCGTCTTCGCGAACGGCAGGTGGATGCCGAGGAGCGGCAGCGCGGCGAGGAGGTAGATCGCGGTGAAGACCGCGTTCAGCGCGGCGATCCGGACCTGCGCGAACACCACGCGGCGGAACGCCTCGCCGAGCCGCGCCGCGCGCTCGCCCAGCGCATGGGCGAGCGGCCCGCCGCCCTGCACGGCGCGCGCTTCCCGCAGCGACACCATCGCGCCGATCACGAAG
>DATIVM010000014.1:0-10882 GCA_035465975.1 Usitatibacter sp. | reverse complement strand
CACGCCTGCCGCCACCGTGCCCGTGTCCCTTCTTCTCCGCGGCGGCGGGCGGCGCCTTCGCGGCCGCCTTGGCCGGCGGCGCCGCCGAGAGCTTCGGCGCGGGCGGCGGCCACGTGACCGCGCCGTCCTTCACCACCGTGGCGCCGCGGATCACCTCGTCCGCCATGTTGACGTGGAAAGCGCCGTCCTTGGCCTTGCAGAGCTCCTCCGAGAGCCGGAACAGGTTGTTCGCGTAGAGCGTGGAGGACTGCGTCGCGAGCCGGCTCGGCAGATCCGTGTAGCCGATGATCGTGACGCCGTGCTTCACCACGACCTGGCCGGGCTCGGTGAGCTCGCAGTTGCCGCCCTGCTCGGCGGCGAGGTCCACGATCACGCTCCCCGGCTTCATCGAGCGCACCATCTCCGCCGTGATGAGCTTCGGCGCGGGCTTGCCGGGAATGAGCGCGGTCGTGATGATGATGTCGACTTCCTTCGCCTGCTTCGCGAACACCTCGCGCTGCGCCTTCTGGTAGCCCTCGCTCATCACCTTGGCGTAGCCGCCGACGCCGCTGCCTTCCTCCTGGTACTCGACGCCCACGTATTCGCCGCCGAGCGACTGGATCTGGTCGGCGACCTCCGGGCGCGTGTCGTTCGCGCGCACGATCGCGCCCAGGCCCGCGGCCGCGCCGATCGCCGCGAGGCCCGCGACGCCGGCGCCGATCACGAACACCTTGGCGGGCGGCACCTTGCCCGCCGCGGTCACCTGGCCCGTGAAGAAGCGCCCGAAGTGGTGCGCCGCCTCGATCACCGCGCGGTAGCCCGCGATGTTCGCCATGGAGGAGAGCGCGTCGAGCTTCTGCGCCCGCGACATGCGGGGCACGCTGTCCATCGCGAGGACCGTCGCCTTCTTCGCGGCGAGGCCCTGCATGAGCTCCGGGTTCTGCGCCGGCCAGATGAACGAGACGAGGATCTGGCCCTCCCGCATCCGCTGCACTTCCTCGCGGCTCGGCGCGCGGACCTTGAACACGATGTCCGCGCCGGACCATACCGCCGCGGCGTCGGGCACCACCTTCGCGCCCGCGGCCGCATAGGCCTCGTCGGAGACGCTCGCGCCTTCCCCCGCGCCCGACTGCACGATCACGCTGAAGCCGAGCTTGACGAGCTTCGGCACGACGTCGGGCACGGTGGCGACGCGCTTCTCGCCGGGAAAGGTTTCCTTGGGAACTCCGATCACTTGGGCCATGTGCGGTCCCTTTCCGGCATTCGGCATGCGGCCGGGATGACGACGACGGCGGTCATTTTCTTGTCCTCGGGAGTACGTGGAGATGGGCGCGGCAAGCGGCAGGGGCGATTCTACTGGTTCACGGCCCCCACACTTTAGGGCGAGCCCGGCACCCCGGCCGTTGAGCCTCATCAAGGAAGCCGCACCGCCATGCTGCAGTGCAACAAATGTCATCCATCGGGGCCTTGACATCTGCGTGCAGAGGCCTAAAATACGATTTGTGCAGTGCAGCAAAACGTGCGCCGCCCCACCGAACGAGAGAGGAAACGCCATGTTCAAGACCGATGCCTTCACGGCGGCCAACGAGGCTGCCATCGACCAATTCACCCAGCTCGCCCGGCTTTCGCTCGCGAACGCCGAGCGCTTCGCCCGGCTCGGCCTCGGCGCCGCCCGGGAGAGCGTCGAGCAGGCGGCCGCGCATGCGCAGTCGCTCGCCGGCGCCCGCGATGTCCACGAGGTGATCGCGCTCAACTCCGCCGCCCTGGAGCCCGTGATGAAGCGCGCCTACGCCTACTCCCGCACCGCCTACGAGACGGCGTCGGAGACCAACGCCGAGGTGAAGAAGGCGTTCGAGAAGCAGGCCGCGGAGTTCAACCGCGCCGCCGCCGCCGCGCTCGAGGAGGCGTTCAAGTACGCGCCCGCCGGTTCCGAGACGATGATGGAGAACATGAAGTCCGCAATGGCCGCCGCGCAGGCCGCCTACGGCAACATCGCCGCGCTCAACCAGCGCGTCTACGAGACGGTCGGCAAGAGCGTCGAGGAGACCGCGGAAGCGGCGGTTCCCGCCTCGGCGAAGGCGCGCGCGCGCAAGCGCTGAGCGTCCGGGCGACCGGGACACGAAGGGCCGCCGGCGAAAGCCGGCGGCCCTGTTTCTTTCAGTGGCCCGTGGCCGGCTGCAGGCTCGCGATCGCCGCGAGCCGCGCGCGCCGGACGGCCCCCGGGATGTCGTCGGGAAACTCGCGCGCCACCGCGCCGGCATCGACGTCGCGCTGGCTCGCGCGCTGCGGCGCGAACGCTTCGGCGCTCGGCGCGAGCGCGTCGCATTCCGCGACCTGCAGCAGCCGCTCCATGCGCTCCGGCCGCCGGAACGCGTCGGCGCGCTCGAGGAGCGCCAGCGTGTCCTGCGCGTCGAGCGCGGAGCCGACGACCGCGCGGCTGCGGATCGCGAGGCTCGCGCACTCGCGGCATTCGTTCGGCGCGTTCACGCGGGCGGCGAGCGCGTCGGCCGCTTCCGCGGGCAGATCGAGCGCGAGCAGCGCGAAGCGCACCGGCAGGCCGTAGCCGCGGAGCGCCGCGTGCTCCAGGCGCGCCGCGAGGCGCTCGGGCACCTCGGCACGGTCGAAGGAGCGGTCCAGCTCGGGCAGCACGCGCGCGAGCGCTCCGCATTCGCGCAGCACCGCGAGCATGCGCGACGGGCTCTTCTCCATGAGCCCGCGCGCGAGCTCCTGCCACACGCGCTCCGGGACCAGGGCGTCGGCCTCTCCGTCCTCGACCATGCGGCGCATCAGCTTCATCGTCTCGGGCGCCACGGCGAAGCCGAAGCGCGCCGCGAAGCGCGCGACGCGCAGGATGCGGACCGGGTCCTCGACGAACGCGGGGCTCACGTGGCGCAGCACGCCCGCGCGCAGGTCCGCCGCGCCGCCGTACGGATCGACCAGCGCCCCGCCCTCGTCGCGCGCCATGGCATTGATGGTGAGGTCGCGCCGCGCGAGGTCCTGCTCGAGGGTCACGTCGGGCGCGGCGTGGAACGCGAAGCCCCTGTAGCCGGGCGCGGTCTTGCGCTCGGTGCGCGCGAGCGCGTATTCCTCGTGCGACTCGGGATGCAGGAACACCGGGAAATCGGCGCCGACCGCGCGGAAGCCGCGCCGCTGCATCTCGGCGGGATCGGCCCCCACCACGACCCAGTCGCGGTCCTGCACGGGAAGGCCGAGGAGCTCGTCGCGCACCGAGCCCCCGACCTGGTAGACCTTCATGCGCGCCGCTTCACGCCGGCGCGCGGCTCACTTCGCCGGGGCGTTCGCCGCATAGGGCTCGTCCTCGGCGACGACCTCCTTCTCCTCGAGCGCCGCGCGGATCCATTCCGCCACGGCCGGCGCGCTGCGCATCGCTTGGCAGTAGCGCTCGCTCTCCGCGGAGAGCGGCACGGCGTACGTGTGGAAGCGCATCACGACCGGCGCGTACATCGCGTCCGCGGCCGAGAAGGCTCCGAACAGGAACGGGCCGCCCGAGCCGAAGCGCCGCCGCGCCTCGCCCCACAGGGCCTCGATGCGCGCGATGTCGTCGCGGGCGCCGGCCGTCATGCCCTTCCCGGGAAGCGAGGCGCGAATGTTCATCGGCATGTTCGAGCGCAGCTCGCGGAAGCCGGAGTGCATCTCGGCGCTCATGCTCCGCGCGAAGGCGCGCGCGAGCGGGTCCGCCGGCCACACGCCGTGCCCCGGGAACCACTCGGCGAGGGACTCGACGATGGCGAGCGTGTCCCACACCACCTGCTCGCCGCGCCACAGCACCGGCACCAGCCCCGAGGGCGACCAGCGGCCGATCTCGCGCCGCCACTCGTCGGAGTGGAAGCGCAGCTTCACCTCCCGGAACGGGATGCCGAGCTCGCGCATCAGCACCCAGGGGCGCATCGACCACGACGAGTAGTTCTTGTTGCCGATGACGAGCGTGAGGTCGGCCACGGTCACCTTTCCGCGCGGTAGCGCGCGTAGCGCGCGCCGATGGATTGCGGCCCCATGTATTGCGGGATCACCGCCTCGACGGACGCGGGCTCGAAGGAGCAGATCGCGGGCGGCCGGCCGGAGCAGACGTTGTCGACGCTCATCGAGAGCAGGTTGTCGCGCGTCATGAGCTTGCCGGGAAGCAGCTCCAGCACGAGCGCCTGGAGCTTGCCGAGGGCCTCGGGAAGCGCGACCACGGTGCGCCGCAGGCCGAGCGTCGAGGCGACGAGCCGCACCAGCTCCTCGAGCGTGTAGACGCGCGGGCCGCACAGGTCGTAGGCCTGCCCGTAGGCGGCGGAGTTGCCCAGCGCGGCCATGCAGCAGCGCGCCACGTCCTCGACCCAGATGGGCTGGAAGCGCGCGCCCGCCTTGGCGAGCGGGATCACGGGAAAGAGCCGCGCCAGGTCCGCGAAGAGGTTCAGGAAGCGGTCGCGCTCGCCGAAGATCACCGAGGGGCGCAGGATCGTCCACGGCACCTCGTTGCTCCCGAGCCGCACCGCCGCCTCGCCGGCCGCCTTGGAGCGCAGGTAGCGGCTCGGCCCCTTCTCCGAGGCGCCGAGCGCGCTCACGTGCACGAGGTGCTGCACGCCGCCGGTGCGGCACGCCTGCGCGACCTTCCTCGGCAGGTCCGCGTGCACCGCCGTGAAATCCTCTCCCCCGCCTTCGTGCAGGATGCCGACGAGGTTCACCACGGCGTCCATGCCCTCGAAGGCCTTCTCGAGCGCCTTCTCGTCCGACGGATCCCCGACCATCGGCTCCACGGTCGGCAGCACGGTGAGCGGCCGCGCGCGCGGCAGGCTCCTCGTGAGGACCCTCACGCGGATGCCGCGGTCGGTCGCGTGGTCGGCGATCGCGCGGCCGACGAATCCGGTGCCGCCCAGCAGGCAGATGCTCGCGATGTCCATGGTCAGGGAATGTTCGCCGCGAAGGCGTCACCGCTGTCGCGTGCGGGCACCGTGCCGAGCAGCTGGCGCAGGCTCGCCGGGCCGCCGCTCAGGCGGTGGCGGTAGTACCACGCGTTGGTGAAGACCTTCTTCACGTACTCGCGCGTCTCGTTGAAGGGAATCGTCTCCGCGTAGATCGCGCCCTCCAGGGGCTT
Organism: Usitatibacter sp.; assembly: GCA_035465975.1. GTDB lineage: Bacteria > Pseudomonadota > Gammaproteobacteria > Burkholderiales > Usitatibacteraceae > Usitatibacter. Next base: position 5,805 of record DATIVM010000014.1, on the reverse strand, counting down.
CGCGTCGCGCCAGCGGCGCGCGCGCGAGGGCCCGGCGTTGTAGGCCGCGGCGGCGAGGATCGGGTCGCCGAGTGCCTCGAGCACGCGGTGCAGGTAATAGGTACCCATGGCGAGGTTCACGTCCGGCTTCACGAGCATCTCCGGCCTGAAGGGATGCACCGGGATCTGGCGCGCGATCCAGCGCGCGGTTCCCGGCATGAGCTGCATGAGCCCCACGGCGCCGACCGGCGAGCGGGCGGCGGCGAGGAAGCGGCTCTCCTGGCGGATGATGCCGTATACGAACGCCTCGTCCAGGTCCCACTGCCGCGCCGCCGCGTCGAGCGCCTTGCGATGGAGCACCGGGTAGCGCTGCGAGAAGTCGTGCAGCTGGAGCGTGCGGTCGGCGGCGAAGATGGCGCGGTCGGGGACGTCCGCCTCGGTGGCGATCCGCGCGGCGGCGAGGAGCCCGCGGTCGTCGAGGTCGCGCGTGGCCCAGGACCACTCGCGCAACGCGTCGTTGTCGAGGCCCGCGTGGTAAAGCAGCAGCGCGCGCTGGATGCCGGGGATCGCGCGTACGCGGTCGAGGTCCGCCGCCGAGGGCTGCACGCCGTTCCAGTCGGGGGCGGCCGGCAGGTTCAGGTCCTCGGCGGCGAGCACGCCGTAGAAGGTGGGCAGCATCGCGAGCGGGCGAAGGAGCGCCTGCGCGCCGGCCTGGTCGCCCTGCTCGCGCAGCGCGCGGGCCTTCCAGTAGCGCCAGGTCGGTTCCCGGGCGAGCGCAGGCGAGAGCGCATCGATCGCGGCGAGCACCGCCTTCCAGTCCCCGGCGCGCAGCGCCGCGCGTGCCTTCCAGGCGACCTGGCTGTCGGTGAGCGGCTCGGAGCCGGCCTTCGCGTACCACTCGAGCGCGCGCGGCTCCAGGTCGAGCGCCGCCTGCCAGGCGAGCTGCCCCCAGGCGTAGCCCGCGTCGGCGCCCAGCAGCGGGGCGAGCGGTTCGAGGCGGTCGGCGGCATCGGCGGGGCGGCTCCGCGCGAGGCGCGCCACGGCGAAGATCACGGTCTCGCGGCCGGCGCGGTCGAGCGAGCGCGCCTTGAGCTGCGCGAGGTAGCGCGCCGGATCGGCCGCGGCGCGCTGGAGCGCGCGCTCGGCGATCCGCTCCCGGGCCGGCAGCAGGGCGTTCGCGGCCTTGGCCGCCTTCACGTGGCCGGCGGAGAGGAGCTTCCTCACCCGGATCCAGGTGTCCGGCGCGGAGAGGGCGCCCCGGGTAGCGAGCTGCACGAAGACCGGATCGCAGGCGGCCGGCTCCTCCCGTCCCTCCAGGAACAGGGCGCGCGCCTCGGGCTCGGCCGAGTCGTCGGCGCGGGCGAGCCGCTCCTGCAACGCGTAGCAGCGGATCTCCGCGTCGTCGGCGATGAGCCGCTCGTGCTCGGCGCGGAAGAGATCCCAGGATCCGGCGGCGCCGAGCGCCTTCAGCCAGTCGCGCCGCAGGCTCTCGGCGAGCGGGCCGATGGGATGGCGCGCGAGGAACGCCTGCATCTCGGCGGGATCGGCGTGCTGGACGTTGCCGTCGAGGAGCCAGTACGCGGGATAGGCTTCGAGCAGCGTCCCGGCGAAGCGCGGCTTGAGCTGGTCGATCGCCTGCCAGCGTCCCTTGCGCAGCGCGTCCTTCGCCGCGGCGAGGTCGGCATCCGATACGCTCTTCGCGTGCGCCGGAAAACAGGCGACGAGGACCGCGGCGCACAACGCCGAGGAAAACCGCTTGATGCAGGTCAAGGCCATTGTCGCCACGGCTGTCTTACCTTTCGCGGATAAAATTATAAACTCAGCGTCTCACGCAATCCCGCCCCTGGCTCATGTCCCTCGCAGATCCCCTCTTCTGGACCGCGCTCGCGAAGATCATCGGCGTGAACATCGTACTGTCCGGTGACAACGCCGTGGTGATCGCGCTCGCCGCGCGCTCCCTGCCGGCGCGCCAGCAGAAGCTCGCGATCGGCTGGGGCGCGGGCGCCGCGATCGTCATGCGCATCGTGCTCACCCTGTTCGCGGTGGCGCTCCTCGCGCTGCCGTGGCTCAAGCTCGTGGGCTCGGCGCTGCTGCTCTGGATCGGCGTCAAGCTGCTCGTCCCCGGCCAGGCGGAGGAGGACGTGGATGCGAGCGACAACCTCCTCGTCGCGATCCGCACCATCCTCGTCGCCGACCTCGTGATGAGCCTCGACAACGTCATCGCCGTGGCCGCCGCCGCGGGCGGAAGCTGGACGCTCCTCGTGATCGGGCTCGCGATTTCCATCCCGCTCGTCATCTTCGGCGCCACCCTGCTCGTTAAGGTCATGGAGCGCTACCCGGTGGTGATCACCGTCGGCGCGGCGCTCATCGGATTTGTTGCGGGAGAAATGGCATGGGAGGACCATGCCATCTCCGCGTGGACCGAGGGGCGCCCGGAGAATCTCAAGTACCTGGTGGCGTCCCTCGGGGCGCTCGCGGTCGTCGTCGTGGGGCAGTGGCTGGCACGGCGTGCAGGCGCGCGGCCTCCGGCAACAGAGCACCATCCGGCCCGTTAGGGACAGGCGGGCCCCGGGGCACGGCAACAGCGCCCCAGGCAGAACGTCCCGTTGGATCGTCAAACCCGTCGGCATCCTAGGAGGATTCAAATGAAGTCCAAACTGTTGTCACGCGGCCGCCTGGCCGTGCTCGCAGGCGCGGCGCTCACCGCGTGCCTTCCCGCCCTCGCATGGGAGCCCAGCAAGACGGTGGAGTTCATCGTCCCGGCGGGCACCGGTGGCGGCGCGGACCAGATGGCCCGCTTCATCCAGTCGGTGATCGCCAAGCACAACCTCATGAAGCAGCCCATGGTGGTGGTGAACAAGGGCGGCGGCGCCGGGGCCGAGGGATTCCTCGACGTGAAGGGCGCCAAGGGCGATGGCCACAAGCTCATCATCACGCTCTCCAACCTGTTCACCACGCCGCTCGCCACGGGCGTGCCGTTCAACTGGAAGGACCTCACGCCCGTCGAGATGATGGCGCTCGACGAGTTCGTCCTCTGGGTGAACGCGAAGACGCCCTACCAGAAGCCGACCGACTACATCGACGCGGCGAAGAAGGCCGGCCCCGGCAAGATGAAGATGGGCGGCACCGGCTCCAAGCAGGAAGACCAGATCATCACGGTCAACATCGAGAAGCAGACCGGGGTCAAGTTCACGTACATCCCGTTCAAGGGCGGCGGGCAGGTGGCGACGCAGCTCGTGGGCGGCCACATCGACTCCAGCGTGAACAACCCCATCGAGGCGGTCTCGCAGTGGCGCGCCGGCAACCTGCGCCCGCTGTGCGTGTTCGACTCGAAGCCGATGCCCTACCACGCCAAGATCACGAAGGACATGGCCTGGGGTGACATCCCGACCTGCAAGTCGCAGGGCCTGAACGTCGAGTACCTCATGCTCCGCGGCATCTTCATGCCCGGCGGCGCGACGCCCGACATGGTCAAGTACTACGTCGACCTGCTCGACAAGGTGCGCGCGACTCCGGAGTGGAAGAAGTTCATGGAGGATGGCGCGTTCAACCAGAGCCACATGACCGGCAAGGAGTACGCCGACTGGGTGGCGGATGCCGAGAAGCAGCACGAGGAGCTGATGCGGGCAGCCGGATTCCTGCACAAGTAACCGCAAGCGCAAGAGAGAGGGCCCCGCAACGGGGCCCTCTTTGCAACATCCGCAGAAAGGAACCACATGCAGCAGGAATCTGACCAGCGGAGCATCGGCTCGGTCCGCGCCTGGGAGGCCGCGGTCGCGATCTTCTTCCTCGTCTTCGGCGCGATCGTCTCCTGGGACAGCCACCGCATCGGCTCTTCGTGGGCCGAGGACGGCCCGCAGGCCGGCTACTTCCCGTTCTACATCGGCGTCTTCATCATCGTCTCCTCGCTGGTGACGCTCTACAGGGCGCTGCGCTCCGGATCGAGGGAGCCGTTCGTGACGTGGGGGCAGCTCAGGATGGTGCTGGTGGTGATCATCCCGACCATCATCTACGTGGCGCTCATCGCGAATCCCCTGTTCAGCCTCGGGATCTACGAGGCGTCGGTGCTCTTCATCGCCGCATTCATGCGCGTGCTCGGAAAGTACTCGTGGCTCAAGGTCGCGGCGGTGAGCATCGCCACGATGGTGGCCTTCTTCCTGATGTTCGAGATCTGGTTCCAGGTTCCGCTGCCGAAGGGCCCCATCGAGGCGGCCCTGGGCTACGCCTGAGGACGCCGAGATGCAAGAAATCCAGCACCTGATCGGCGGCTTCGAGGTCGCCCTCTCCTGGTTCAACCTGATGCTGATGTTCGCCGGCATCACGCTGGGCGTCATCATCGGCGTGCTCCCCGGCCTCGGCGGCGCGAACGGCGTGGCGATCCTGCTGCCGCTCACGTTCTCCATGGCGCAGGATCCGGGCGGCCAGACCTCCGCGATCATCCTGCTCTCCTGCATCTACTGGGGAGCGCTCTTCGGGGGCGCCATCACCTCGATCCTCTTCAACATCCCGGGCGAGCCGTGGTCGGTGGCCACCACCTTCGACGGCTACCCGCTCGCCCAGAAGGGGCGGGCGGGCGCCGCGCTCACCACCTCGTTCACCTCGTCCTTCGTGGGCGCGCTGATCGCGGTGCTCCTGATCACTTTCCTCTCGCCCATCGTCGCGAACTTCGCGCTGCGCTTCGGGCCGCCCGAGTTCTTCTCGGTGTACCTGCTCACGTTCTCCGCGTTCGTGGGCATGAGCAAGGGCTCGGCGTTCAAGACGGTCGCCTCGATGATGCTCGGCTTCGCCCTCGCCGCGGTCGGCATCGACACGGTGACCGGGCAGCTGCGCCTCACCTTCGGGTTCACCGACCTGCTCAAGGGGTTCGATTTCCTCATCGCGGTGATCGGGCTCTTCGGCATCGGGGAGATCCTGCTCACCCTCGAGGAGGGGCTCGAGTTCAAGGGCGCCAGGGCCAAGATCAACGTGAAGGTCGTGGTCGAGACCTGGAAGGAGCTGCCGCGGTACTGGAAGTCGTACCTGCGCAGCGCCGCGGTGGGCTGCATGATGGGCATCGTCCCGGGGGGCGCGACGCCCGCCTCGTTCATGAGCTACGGCATCGCGAAGAAGATGTCGCGCGACGGCGAGAAGTTCGGCACCGGCGTCATCGAGGGCGTCCTCGCCCCCGAGACCGCCGCCCACGCCGCGGGCACCTCGGCGCTGCTGCCCATGATCACGCTGGGCGTGCCCGGCTCGCCCACCGCGGCGGTGCTCCTCGGCGGCCTGCTCATCTGGGGCCTGCAGCCCGGGCCGCTGCTCTTCACCGAGAAGGCGGACTTCGTGTGGGGCCTCATCGCCTCGATGTACCTCGGCAACATCGCGGGCCTCATCGTCGTGCTCACCTGCGTGCCGCTCTTCGCGGCGATCCTGCGCGTGCCCTTCGCGATCATCGCGCCGCTGATCCTCGTGATCTGCGCGATCGGCGCCTACACCGTGCACAACGAGATGTTCGATGTGTACCTGATGGTCGTGTTCGGCATCATGGGCTACGTCTTCAAGAAGCTCGACTATCCGCTCGCGCCCCTCGTGCTCGCGCTGGTGCTCGGCGACCACGCGGAGAACTCGTTCCGGCAGTCGATGCTGATCTCGCAGGGCGACATGCGGATCTTCTTCAGCAACAGCCTGGTGGGCACCATCACCGTGCTCTCGCTGATCCTGCTCTTCTGGCCGGCCATCTCGAGGCTGATCGCCATCGCGCGCGGCAGGAACGGCGGCGGCGGCCCGCCCACGACGGTCGACTGACGTAGACTGGAGCCAGCGGCGCCCGGGCGGCCTTCGGCCCGCCCG
>DATIVM010000013.1:0-2447 GCA_035465975.1 Usitatibacter sp. | reverse complement strand
CGCTGATCGCGTTGCGCACGAAGGCGACCGCCTCGCCGGCGACGTCGAAATCGCCCACCACGCCGCCCTGGGCCACCACCTGGGGCTCGCGCGCGCCGAGCGCCCAGCGGAACAGGTGCTGCCGCGCGCGGTCCTCGGCCTGGAAGAAGAGCGCCGAGGAATCGGCGCTCCACGCGAGCGGCGCGTGGATGCTGCGATCCCATCGGCCATGCGCGGCACGCATGCCGCCGCCGGCGCGATCGATGAGCGCGAGCTTGTGCGGCGTCGCGAGGTTGCGTCGCAGGTCCTGCGTGAGGAAGGCGATCCGCTTGCCGTCAGGCGAATAGGCGGGACTCTCGTGGCTGAGCGGCGAGCGCGCCGTGAGGTTGCGGAAGCGTCCGCTCTTGAGATCGAGCGTGACGATGTGGTTCTCGTCGTCGAAGCGCTTGTCCACGGCGGGATCGAACGTGAACGCGATCTCGCGCCCGTCGGGGGCGATGTCGTAATGGTGGGCGGCAGGGTCGGCGCGCGGCAGCTCGTAGCGCGAGCCCTCGAAGAGGTCGCGCACGCGGCCCGTCGCGACGTCCACCGTGAAGAGATGCGGCACGCGGCCGTCGGAGAGCCAGTGGTCCCACCAGCGATAGGCGGAATGCTCGACCACGTGCGCCTTGACCTTGGCCTCCTTCCACGCCTTGTAGCGCTTCGCGAGCGCGGCCGGGCCCCGCTCCTCGGGCCAGACCCACGAGGCGAAGGCGATGCGGCGCGAATCCGGGAACCACTTGATCGCGAAGGCGCCGGTGGCGATGCTCGTGAGGCGGCGCGCCTCGCCGCCGTCGGGCGCGATCAGGTAGACCTGCGCCTCCTCCTCGGGCTTCTCGCTTCCCGCGGCCTGGCGCCGGGCGACGAAGGCGATCCAGCGTCCGTCGGGGGACCAGCGCGGCTCGCCGTCCTTCTCGCCGCAGGACGTGAGCTGGCGCGGATCGCCGCCGAAGGCCGAGAGCAGCCACAGGCTCGAGCGGGCCTTGTTCTGCTCCATGTCGTGCGAGCTCACCGACACGCAGACCTGCGCGCCGTCGGGCGAGAGCGTGGGCTGCGCGAGACGGTCGAGCTTCCAGAGGTCTTCGACGGTGAAGCGCGGGTTGCGCGGCATGGGATCCCTTGTTGTTCGAGCTTCGGACCGCGGCGATTCTAGCAGTAGAATGAACGCGGATTCCCGACGAATTATTCCCTCCCGCCCCCGCCGGAGTCGCCATGAAGCCCCAGGACATGAAGCCCACGTTCCGGTGGGAAGACCCGCTGCTGTTCGACGACCAGCTCACCGAGGAGGAGCGCATGGTGCGCGACAGCGCCCGCGCCTACTGCCAGGAGAAGCTGATGCCGCGCGTCCTCGAGGCGCATCGCCACGAGAAGGCGGACCGCGAGGTGTTCCGCGAGATGGGCGCGCTCGGATTCCTCGGCCCGACCCTCGAGGGCTACGGCTGCGCCGGGGTGAACCACGTGAGCTACGGGCTCATCGCCCGCGAGGTGGAGCGCGTCGATTCGGGCTACCGCTCCGGGATGAGCGTGCAGTCCTCGCTCGTGATGCACCCGATCCACGCCTACGGCACCGAAGAGCAGCGCCAACGGTGGCTCCCGAAGCTCGCGACCGGCGAGTGGGTCGGCTGCTTCGGCCTCACCGAGCCCGACTACGGCTCCGACATCGGCAACATGGCCTCCCGCGCGAGGAAGGTCGACGGCGGGTGGCTCCTCAACGGCGCGAAGATGTGGATCAGCAACGCGCCCATCGCCGACCTGTTCGTGGTCTGGGCGAAGGACGACGCGGGCGACATCCGCGGATTCGTGCTCGAGAAGGGCACGAAGGGACTCTCCGCGCCGAAGATCGAGGGCAAGTTCAGCCTGCGCACCTCGGTCACCGGCGAGGTGGTGATGGCCGACGTGTTCGGTCCCGACGACCACCTGCTGCCCCACGTGAAGGGGCTGCGCGGCCCGTTCGGCTGCCTCAACAAGGCGCGCTACGGGATCGCCTGGGGCGCGCTCGGCGCGGCCGAATTCTGCTGGCACGCGGCGCGCCAGTACACCATGGACCGCAAGGCATTCGGCAAGCCGCTCGCCGCCACCCAGCTCATCCAGAAGAAGCTCGCCGACATGCAGACCGAGATCGCGCTCGGGTTGCAAGCCTCGCTGCGCGTCGGGCGGCTGATGGACGAGGGCCGCGCGACGCCGGAGATGATCTCGCTCGTGAAGCGCAATTCCTGCGGCAAGGCGCTCGACATCGCGCGGGTGTCGCGCGACATGCACGGCGGCAACGGCATCGCCGACGAGTACCACGTGATCCGCCACGTGATGAACCTCGAGGCGGTCAACACCTACGAGGGCACGCACGACATCCACGCCCTCATCCTCGGGCGCGCCCAGACCGGCATCGCCGCGTTTGGCTGACGTGATGCTGCGTGCCGCGCTGCAGGCCC
>DATIVM010000012.1:0-2234 GCA_035465975.1 Usitatibacter sp. | reverse complement strand
GCCGCCGCGCCCGACGATGCGGCCACGCTCCTCGACGCGCTCGACTGGCACATCGCGCGGCACGCGGACCGCACCCACCTCGTGGTCCTCGGCGACGAGGAAGGCGCGGAGGAGAGCGTGAGCTACGGCGAGCTGCGCGCGGAAGCGCTCGCGGTGGCCGCGGGGCTCGCCCAGCGCGGCATCGGCGCGGGGCAGGCGGTCTCGATCATGCTGCCCACGAGCCGCGACTTCTTCCGCGCGTTCCTCGGGATCCTCCTCGCGGGCGCGGTGCCGGTGCCGATCTATCCGCCGACGCGATGGGCGCAGATCGAGGACCACCTGCGGCGCCAGGCGCGCATCCTGCAGAACTGCCGCGCGGTGATGCTCGTGACGCTCGAGGCGGGACAGCGCGTCGCGCGCGTGATGCAGGGCCTGGTGCCGACGCTCGCCGAGGTCGCCACGGTGGCCGACCTCTCGCTCCCGGGCGTCGTCCCGCTGCTGCCGCGCCCGCGCGCCGCGGACCTCGCGCTGCTACAGTACACGTCGGGCAGCACCGGCGACCCGAAGGGCGTGATGCTCACCCACGCGAACCTGCTCGCCAACATCCGGGCGATGGCGCGGGCGGTGGACGCGACGCCTTCCGACGTGTTCGTGAGCTGGCTGCCCCTCTATCACGACATGGGCCTCATCGGCGCGTGGATGGGCGGCCTCTACACCGGGTTCCCGCTCGTCGTCATGCCGCCCACCGCGTTCCTCAACCGGCCCTCGCGCTGGCTGCGCGCGGTGCACCGCTACCGCGGCACGTTCTCGGCGGGACCCAACTTCGCCTACGAGATCTGCGCGACGCGCATCGACGAGCGCGACCTGGAGGGGCTCGACCTCTCCGCGTGGCGCATTGCGTTCAACGGCGCCGAGCCCGTGAGCCCCGAAACGCTCGAGCGCTTCGCGAAGCGCTTCGCGGCGTACGGTTTCCGGCGCGAGGCGCTGACCCCGGTCTACGGGCTCGCCGAATGCGCCGTGGGGCTCGCGTTCCCGCCCATCGGCCGCGGTCCGCGCATCGACCGCGTGCAGCGCGAGGCGCTCACGCGCTCCGGCACGGCGCTCGCGGCGCGTGACGACGACCGCGAGGCCCTCGCCTTCGTCGGTTGCGGCTCGCCCATCCCCGGACACGAGATCCGCGTGGTCTCGCCCGAGGGACGCGAGCTTCCCGAGCGCTTCGAGGGCCGCATCGAGTTCCGCGGGCCGTCGGCGACCCGCGGCTACTTCCGCAATCCCGACAAGACGCGCGCGCTCTTCGACGGCGAGTGGCTCGATACCGGCGACCTCGGCTACGTCGCGGGCACCGATGTCTTCATCACCAGCCGCGCGAAGGACGTGATCATCCGCGGCGGGCAGCACGTGCACCCGTACGAGGTGGAGGAAGCCGTGGGCAACCTCCCCGGCGTTCGCAAGGGATGCGTCGCGGTCTTCGGCGTGCACGATGCCGCGAGCGGCACCGAGAAGGTGGTGGTGCTCGCGGAGACGCGCCTCGCCGCCGGCCCCGACCGCGATCGCCTGCGCCGCACGGTCGCGGACACGGCGCTCGCGCTCCTCGGCACGCCCGCCGACGACGTCGTGATCGCGGCCCCGCACACCGTGCTCAAGACCTCGAGCGGGAAGATCCGCCGCGCCGCGAGCCGCGAGGCCTACGAGCGCGGGCTCGCCGGGAAGCGCGAACCGGCCGGCTGGCGCGTGCTCGCGCGTTTCACGCTCTCGCTCGCCCTCGCCCGCGTGCGCCGCACCGCGCGATGGCTGGGCGCCTGGCTCTACGGCATCTGGCTGTGGATCGCCGCCGCATCGCTCGGCGCGGCCGCGCTGCCCGCATCGCTGCTGCCCCAGAGATGGCGCTGGCCGGCGCTCCACGCGCTCGCGCGGACGATGCTCCGCGCATCGCGCCTCACCGTCGCCGTCCACGGCCTCGCCCACATCCCGGCCACGGGACCGGCGATCCTGGTCGCGAACCATGCGAGCTACGTCGATTCGCCCCTCCTCCTCGCGCTGCTGCCGCGGCGCGTGCGCTTCGTCGCGAAGCGCGAGCTGGCGGCGAATCCCGTCACGCGCCGGGTGCTGGGCGCCGCGGGCGCGGTCTTCATCGAGCGCTTCGACGTGGAGCGCGGGGCCGAGGACGCGCGCCGGCTGGTGGCGCTCGCGGCCGGCGGCGAGGCGCTGGTGTTCTTCGCCGAGGGCACGTTCACGCGCGCGCCGGGCCTGCGGCC
>DATIVM010000011.1:0-4442 GCA_035465975.1 Usitatibacter sp. | reverse complement strand
ACAAGCCGCTCAACCGCCCGGGCGGGGAGGAGGACGGGGCGTTCGGCCGCTGGCTCCTCGCGCAGCCGCGCCTCGCCGTGCACGACGCGACGCTCACCTGGCGCGACGAGCTCGCCGGCGCGCCGGAGGTGAAGCTCACGCAGGTGCAGATCACGGTGCAGCGCCGCTTCGGGCGCCACCATGCGGCGCTCACGGCGCTCCCGCCCGCGGAGCTCTCCGGCCGCGTCGACCTGCGCGCGGACCTGCGCTTCGCGCGCGCGGGCTCGCAGTGGTCGGTCTCGGGCCGCCTCTTCGGCGAAGGCATCGACACCGACCTGGGCGGGCTGCGCTCGCACCTCCCGGTGCCCGAGTCGCTGAGGAGCGGCGTGGGCAGCCTTCGCGTGTGGGCGACGGTCGCGGACAACGCGCTCACGGAGATGGTGGCCGACGTGCGCATGCGCGATGCGACGGCGCAGCTCGCGGCGGATTCGCTGCCGCTCACGCTCGCCTCGATTTCCGGTCGCGCGACCTACCGTGCGCGCCCGGACGGCTTCTCCTTCGAGACGCAAGGCCTGCGCTTCCGCCTGCCGAGCGGGGACGAGGCGCAACCCGGCGATTTCTCGCTGGTGCGCACCGAGGCGCGGGGACGGCCGCCGCGCGTGGAGGTCCGCGCCGACGGCATCGACCTCAAGATCGCCGCCGCGCTCATCGATTATTTCCCGGTTCCGCGCGACATCAAGGGGCAGCTCGACCGCTTCGCGCCGCGCGGGCGGCTCTCGCAGGCGGCGCTCACCTGGAACGGCGAGGACGCGGCGCGCGCGAAGAGCTACACGGTGAAGGGCCGCTTCGAGGACCTCGCCGTGAACGCCGTGGAGCCGTGGCCCGGCGTGACCGGCCTCGCCGGAAGCATCGAGGGGAGCGAGGCCGGCGGCACGGTGACGCTGGTTTCGACGGACGGCAGCTTCAGCCTGCCGCGCGTCTTCCGCGCGCCCATCGCGCTTGCGACGCTGCAGGCGCACGCCACGTGGAAGCACGAGAACGGCGCGCTGCAGGTGAGCGTGGGCGAGATGCGCTTCTCGAACGCGGACGCCGAGGGCGAGGTCTCGGGCACCTGGCGGGCGCTCCCCGATTCGCCCGAGCATTCGCCGGGCTACGTGGACCTCAAGGGCACGCTCTCGCGCGCTTCGGCGAGCCGGGTCGCCGACTACCTGCCGAATCGGGTGGCGACCGTGCGCGACTGGCTCGAGGGCGCGGTGCAGGCGGGCACCAGCTCGCGCGTCGCCTTCGAGGTGCGCGGCGACCTGTGGCGCTTCCCGTTCGGCGACGGCGGCGGCCGCTTCCTCGTCGAGGGCGACATCCACGACGGGCGCCTCAAGTACCACCCCGATTGGCCCTCGGTCGACGCCATCCAGGGCACCTTCCGCTTCGAGAACCGCCGCATGGAGATCCGCGCCACGCAGGCGGCGATCTTCCGCAGCCGCGCGAGCAACGTGAGCGCGGTGATCGAGAACCTCGGCGCCCGGCCGCCGCTGCTCGCGATCGACGGCGACATCGACACGACGGGCGCCGACAGCGTGCGGTTCCTGCGCGAATCGCCGCTGGTGGACGGGCCCGGCGCCTTCACCCGCGCGATCTCCATCGACGGTCCCGCGCGCCTCAAGCTGCACATCGCCTATCCGCTCGCGGAGGCGGCGCGCGTGCGGGTGGCGGGCGACTACGCGTTCGACCGCGCGACCGCGAGCGTGGGCCGCGACCTCGCGCTGCACGACGTGACCGGACATCTCGCGTTCACGCAGGACGGCGTGCGCGCGCCCGGCATCACGGGCACGCTGTTCGGCGCCCCGGCGCGGCTCGCGATCGCCACGCAGAGCGACGGGCGCGTGCTCACCACGATCGATTCGCGCATCGATTCGGCCGCGCTCGCGCGATTCATCCCCGAGGCGGTGGTGAAACGGCTCCACGGCGAGACGCAATGGAAGGCGCGCATCCTCTCCGGCCGCAACGGAACCGAGCTCACCGTCGCTTCCGACCTCGAGGGGCTCGGCGTGGACCTGCCGGCGCCCTTCGGCAAGCCCGGCGCGCAATCGCGCCCCGTCGTGGTCTCGATCGACCGGCTCGGCGCGCCCGCCGCGGTGACGCGCGTCTCGCTTTCCGGCGGCATCGAGGGGCGCATCGCGCGCGAGATCGTGGGCGGCGACGAGCGCTGGGGCATCGCGCTCGCGTTCGGCGGCGTGCCGGCCGCGGACGCGCCGCGGCGCGAGGGCGTTTGGCTCTACGGACGGCTTCCCGCGCTCGACGTGGACGCGTGGCAGGCGGCGTTCCCGGCGCAGCCCGACGCGCCGCCCGACGCGGCCGGGGACGCGGCGCGGCGGGGATTCGAATTGCGCGGCCTCGACCTCACGCTCGACCACGTGCGCTACCTCGATCGCGACTACGCCTCGATGCACGCGGCGCTCGAGCGCTCCGCGGGCCGGTGGAGCGGGCGGCTCGAGAGCCCGAAGCTCGCCGGCGAGATCGTGTGGAACCCCTCGGGGAAGGGCAGCCTCAGCGCGCGCTTCTCGAGGCTCTCGGTCGCCCAGGCGGCGCGTCCCGAAAGGACCGACACCCATCCGAGCACGCAGCTGCCGGCGCTCGACGTCGCCGCCGAGCGTTTCGAGTTCCGCGGTCATTGGCTCGGGCGGCTCGACCTCAAGGCGGTCCCGGCCGGCGATGAATGGCGCATCGAGCGCCTCGACATCGCGAACGACCATGCGACCTTCGCCTCGAGCGGCGGCTGGCGGCCCACGGCCGAGGGTCCGATCACCACGCTCGCGATCAAGCTCAAGGCCGACAACCTGAACGCGCTCCTCGGGCAGTTCGGCTACGGCGACTACCTGAAGCGCGGCGACGGCAGCCTCGAGGGCACGCTCGTCTGGCCCGGCTACCCGTTCGATTTCTCGCTCACGACCCTCGCGGGGCATTTCAAGGTGGACGCGCGCCGCGGCCAGTTCGCGAAGATCGAGCCGGGCGCCGGCAAGCTGCTGGGGCTCCTGTCGCTGCAGACGCTGCCGCGCCGCGCGGCGCTCGACTTCCGCGACATCTTCAGCGAGGGCTTCGCCTTCGAGCGCATCCACGGCAACGTCGCGATCTCGCGCGGCATCCTCCTCACCGACGACTTCGAGATCAGCGGGCCGTCGGCGTTCGTGAGCCTCGCGGGCGAAGTGTCCCTCCCGGCCGAGACGCAGGACCTCACGATGCGCGTGGTGCCCGAGGTGAGCGAGGGCGTGGCGCTCGCCGCCACGCTCATCGGCACGCCGGTGCTGGGACTGTCGACGCTGCTCGTCTCCAAGCTCCTCAAGAACCCGCTCGGCAAGGTCGTCGCGTACGAGTACCGCGTGTCGGGGTCGTGGGATAATCCGCAGGTCACGCGCACCTCCGCGCCGCCGCCGAAGGCCACTGCGGCCAAGCCATGATCATCACCCGCAACTCGACCACGCCGCAGGCGCTGCGGGACACGATGAGCACCACGCAATCGATGTTCCGCGTGGCGGCCATCCAGATGGCCTCGGGTCCCCACGTCGCCGCGAACCTCCAGGAAGCCGGGCGCCTGCTCGAGCTCGCCGCCGCGACCGGCGCGCGCATCATCGCGCTGCCGGAATACTTCGCGATCATGGGCATGAAGGATACGGACAAGGTCGCGGCGCGCGAGAAGGAGGGCGACGGGCCCATCCAGGCGTTCCTTTCGGAGCAGGCGCGGCGCCACCGCGCGTGGATCGTGGGCGGCTCGGTGCCGCTCGAGGCGTCGGTTCCGGACAAGGTCCGCAACGCCTGCCTCGTCTACAACCAGGAGGGCGTGCAGGTCGCGCGCTACGACAAGATCCATCTCTTCGGCTTCGAGCTGGGCAACGAGCGCTACAGCGAGGAGCGGACGATCGAGCCGGGCGAGCGCGTGGTGACGGTCGACTCGCCCTATGGCCGCCTGGGCATCTCCGTGTGCTACGACCTGCGCTTCCCCGAGCTCTACCGGGCGATGGGCGAGGTGGACCTCATCTTCGTCCCCTCGGCCTTCACCGAGACCACCGGCAAGGCCCATTGGGATACGCTCGTGCGCGCCCGCGCGATCGAGAACCTGGCCTACGTGGTCGCGCCGGCCCAGGGCGGCTACCACGTGAACGGCCGGGAGACCCATGGTCATACAATGATCGTGGACCCCTGGGGCGTGGTGCTCGACCGGCTCCCGCGCGGCTCGGGGGTTGTGGTGGCGGGGGTGAACCCCACCTACCAGGCGAAGGTTCGCCGCAGCCTTCCGGCGCTCACCCACAAGACCGTGCGCCAGTGGTAGATCGAAGAAGATCAATGCAGATCGCGGCACGAATCCACGAGATGAGGCCCTCAAAGTGACCAAACCCGGACCCACCGCGCTCGACATCGCCAAGGCGACTTTGCTCACCCCCTTCGGGGTCGACGAGCTCGCGACCCACAAG
>DATIVM010000010.1:0-11630 GCA_035465975.1 Usitatibacter sp. | reverse complement strand
TTGATCTGCGCTTCCGTGAGGCCGAGGTCCCTGAGGCGCCCGTAGCGCATCATCGAGGCGCTGTGGCAGTTGAGGCAGTTGTTCACGAAGATGGCGGCCCCGTGCTGCAGCGAAGCCTTGTCGCCCAGGTTCACCGGGGCGTGGTCGAGCGCCGGGCCCTCCTCCTGCGCCGCGGCAAGCGCGGGCGCGACGAGGAGCACGAGCAGAGCGAGGATCTTGTTCATCTTGGTCACCAGGTCACCCTTTGCGGCACCGGCTTCTCCTGGGCGCGGTCGCGCGCGGTATACCACGGCATCGCGACGAAGAAGTAGAAATAGACGATGGTGAGCAGGCGCGCGACCCAGGTGGCGACGTAGTCGCCGCCGACGAGCGGCGCGCCGGCGGGGAATGCGCCCCACACCGTGGTCGGCTCGACGCCCAGGTAGCCGAGGATGAGGAACGCGATGATGAAGGCGGTGAACGCGACCTTCCAGCGCGGGCCCCGGTAGCGGATCGACTTCACGTTGCCGCGATCCAGCCAGGGCACCAGGAAGAAGATGAGCACCGAGGCGCCCATCACCGCCACGCCCGGGAACTGCGAGCCGAACATGGGCGGCACCGCGCGAAGCATCGCGTAGTACGGGGTGAAGTACCAGACCGGCGCGATGTGCAGCGGCGTCTTGAGCGGGTCGGCGGGGATGAAGTTGTTCGCCTCGAGGAAGTAGCCGCCCATCTCCGGCGCGAAGAAGATCACCGCGCAGAAGACGATCAGGAACACCGCCACGCCCATCAGGTCCTTCACCGTGTAGTACGGGTGGAAGGGGATCCCGTCGACGGGCGTCCCGGTGCGCGGATCGAGGTTCTTCTTGATCTCGATGCCGTCCGGGTTGCTGGAGCCGACCTCGTGCAGCGCCATGACGTGCGCGGCCACCAGCCCCAGCAGCACCAGCGGCAGCGCCGCCACGTGCAGCGCGAAGAAGCGGTTGAGCGTGGCGTCCGAGACGTTGTAGTCGCCGCGGATCCAGATGGCGAGGGGCTCGCCGATGAAGGGGATCGTCCCGAACAGGTTGATGATCACCTGGGCGCCCCAGAACGACATCTGCCCCCAGGGCAGCAGGTAGCCGAAGAACGCCTCGGCCATCAGCGCGAGGTAGATCACCACGCCGAAGATCCAGAGCAGCTCCCGCGGGCGCCGGTACGAGCCGTACATCAGCCCGCGCACCATGTGCAGGTAGACGGTGATGAAGAAGAACGACGCGCCGGTGGAGTGGATGTAGCGGATCAGCCAGCCGCCCGGCACGTCGCGCATGATGTACTCGACCGACGCGAAGGCGTCGTGCGCGTCGGGCTTGTAGTTCATGGTGAGGAAGATGCCGGAGACGATCTGGATCACCAGCACCAGCAGCGCGAGCGAGCCGAAGTAGTACCAGAAGTTGAAGTTCTTCGGCGCGTAGTACTCGGACAGGTGCTCCTTCCACAGGGCCACCAGCGGGAAGCGCTGGTCCACCCACGTGAGGACGCCGTTGAACGGGCCGGCCCCGGTGACGGGGGGCTTCTCGGTCGCGGCCATCGCCCTATGCTCCTTTCGGGTCTTCGCCCACCACGACGACCGTGTCGCTCGAGTAGTGGTACGGGGGGATCACGAGGTTCTTCGGCGCGGGCGAGCCCTTGAACACGCGCGCGGCGAGGTCGAACCGCGAGCCGTGGCAGGGACAGTAGTAGCCGCCCGGCCAGCTCGGGCCCATGTCGGAGGCCGCGCCGACCTCCTTCTTGAGGTTCGGGGTACACCCCAGGTGCGTGCAGACGCCTTCCGCGACCAGGTACTGGGGCTTGATCGAGCGGTCGACGCCCTTGATGTACTTGGGCTGCTGCGGCACCTGCGAATCGGGATCGGTGAGGAGCGGCGCGTTGCCGGGAAGCCGGTCGAGCATGTCCTTGGTCCGGTACAGGATCCAGACGGGCTTCCCGCGCCACGACACCGTGATCTGCTGGCCCGGCTCGAGCTTCGAGACGTCCACCTCCACCGGTGCGCCGGCGGCGAGCGCCCTCGCGCTCGGAAACCAGCTCGCTACGAACGGCGCCGCGATCCCGACGCCCGCCACCGCGCCGGCGGCGGAGGTGGCGACGATCAGGATGCGACGTCTCTTTTCATCGACGTGGTCGGTGACGATGGCGGTCATTGCGAAGGAGAAAAGGAGGGGGAAAAGGGGCGGGACGAACGGCTAATTCGGCATTTTAGCGGATTTGCCCCCCCTTCTTGAAGCCTCTTTGCCGGAGGTCAATTGACGCGCACCCCTTGCGCACCTAGATTGGATGCATTCCAGGAGGCGCCGATGAGCTTCTTTTCCGAATTCCGGGAGTTCGCCGTACGCGGCAACGTGGTCGACCTCGCCGTGGGCGTGATCGTCGGAGCCGCGTTCGGCAAGATCGTCGACTCGCTCGTGAACGACATCGTGATGCCGGTGGTGGGCCGGTTCACGGGCGGGCTGGAGTTCGCGAACTACTTCCTCGCGCTCGCGCCGATCCCCGAGGGCGTGCCGCACACCCTCGACGCGGTGAAGAAGGCGGGCGTGCCGGTGGTCGCCTGGGGCAGCTTCGTGAACGTCGCCCTCAACTTCGTGATCCTCGCCTTCATCGTCTTCCTCATGGTGCGGTCGATCAACCGGCTACGGCGCCGCCACGAGGCCGCGCCCGCCGCCCCGCCCGAGCAGGTGGTGCTGCTGCGCGAGATCCGCGACACGCTGCGCGCGAAATAGCCGCTCCCGGCGGCTACAATAGGGGGTTTTCCGCCCCCGCCTTCCCATGCGCAAGCTCTGGCTCGTCTTCGCCCAGGCCGTCACGGCCACGCTCGCCGTGATCTTCGTGGTGAGCCTCGTGAAGCCCGAGTGGATGGCATGGCGGCGCCAGGTCGTGGAGGTGCACGAAAGCGCGCCGCCGGCGATGGCCACTCCGGTGCAGGTGGGAACGCTTCCCGCGGGCGCCGTCTCCTCCTTCAGCGATGCGGCGCGCAAGGCGATCCCCTCGGTGGTGAACATCTCGGCCACCAAGCAGGTCCGGCGCCGCAACCCGCTCCTCGACGATCCCGCGTTCCAGCGCTTCTTCGGCGAGCGCTTCAACCTGCCGCCCGAGACGCAGCTTTCGCTCGGCTCCGGCGTGATCGTGAGCCGCGAGGGCTACATCCTCACCAACGACCACGTCGTGGACGGCGTCTCCGACATCCAGGTGACGCTGCACGACGGCCGCACCCTCGCCGGGAAGATCGTGGGCAGCGACCCGGATACCGACCTCGCCGTCGTGCGCGTGTCGGCCGCGGGACTCACGCCGATCACGTTCGGGCATTCCGAGCAGGCCCGGGTGGGCGACGTGGTGCTCGCGATCGGCGATCCCTTCAGCGTGGGCCAGACGGTCACCATGGGGATCGTGAGCGCCGTCGGCCGGGAGATCAGCAGCAACCCCTTCGGCAGCTTCATCCAGACCGACGCGGCGATCAACCCGGGAAACTCCGGGGGCGCGCTGGTCGACGTGAGCGGCAACCTCATCGGCATCAACACCCTCATCTTCACCCGCTCCGGCGGCTACCAGGGCATCGGCTTCGCGATTCCCGTGGGGCTCGCCAAGCGCATCATGGAGCAGATCATCGAGACCGGCACCGTCACGCGCGGCTGGTTCGGGATCGAGGTGACCGACATCACGCCGGAGCTCGCCGAGTCGCTCGGGCTCAAGGCGACGCGCGGGGCGATCGTGGGCGCCATCGAGCGCGGCAGTCCCGCCGAGAAGAGCGGCATCCGGCTGGGCGACGTGATCCTCGCCGTGAACGGCAAGCCCGTCCCCGACACCGCGACGACGCTCAAGTCGATCGCCGAGATGCCTCCGGGGAAATCCGTGACGGTGAAGGTCCTGCGCCAGGACCGCGAGCTGCAGCTCGATGTGATCGTCGGCAAGCGCAGGCCGCGCCCGCGCACCGAGGAGGAGCAGCCCTAGCTTTCCTCGCCGGGCGTCTCGGCGAGCGCGTGCTCCTTGCGCTTGCGCGCGGCGAGCTGCGCGAAGAGGATGCCCGCCTCGTAGAGCAGGCACATCGGCACCGCGAGCGAGATCTGCGACACCACGTCGGGCGGCGTGACGATCGCCGCCACGACGAAGATCGCCACCACCACGTAGCCGCGCCACTCGCGCAGCTGCTCCACGGTCACGAGGCCGGTGAGCACCAGCACGACCACCACGACCGGCACCTCGAAGGCGAGCCCGAACGCGAGGAACATGCCGAGCACGAAGTTGAAATAGGCCTCGATGTCCGGCGCGACCGAGATGCTCTTTGGCGCGAAGTGCGCGATGAACGCGAACACCTTGCGGAACACCACGAAGTAGCAGAAGAGCATCCCGACGATGAAGAGCAGGGTGCTGCTCACCACGAGCGGGAGCGCGAGGCGCTTCTCGTGCGAGTAGAGGCCCGGCGCGACGAACGCCCAGGCCTGGTAGAGCACGTACGGAAGGGACACGAGGAACGCCGCCATGAGGGCGATCTTCATCGGGATCAGGAACGGCGTGATCACGCCGGTCGCGATCATGCGCGAGCCCTGCGGCAGGCTGTGGATGAGGGGCATCGCGAGGATGTCGTAGAGCTCCGAGCTGAAATACAGCATCGGCATCGCGACGATCCCGACCGCGAGGAGCGAGCGCACCAGGCGCTGGCGCAGCTCGATGAGGTGCGAGAGGAAGGTTTCCTGGGCGTCGTCCGTCATGCTGGGGCGCGCGGGCGCAGGCGCGGAATCACGCGGGCTTGCCGGGAGCGGCGGGCGCCGGCGGCGGGGAAGCGGGCGGCGGCTCCTCGATGCCGAGCTCGAGCTGCGGCGAGGCTGCGGGCGGCTCGGCGGAGGCCGGCTCGCCCGCCGCCTTCGCGGCGTCCTGCAGCTCGCGGTCGATGGAGGCCTGCACGTCGCGGATCTCGCGCTCCGCGTCCGCCGCCTGCGTCTCGATGTCGTCCTTGATGGAGCGCGCGGCGCTCTCGAACTCGCTCTTCACCTTGCCGAGCTCGGCCGCCTCCATCTCACGGTTGATGTCCGACTTCACCTGCGCCACGTAGCGCTGCAGGCGGCCGAAGAGGATGCCCGCGGTGCGCGCCACGCGCGGCAGGCGTTCGGGACCGATCACCACCAGGGCCACGATGGCGATCACCAGCATCTCGGAAAAGCCGACGTCGAACATTCGATGAAGTGCTGGCGCGGAGTGGTTGCTGGCGCGGGTGCCCCCGCGCGCGGGAGGGCCTTCGCGCGGCCCGGCCGCGCCGCGAGCCGGCCCCGGGCTTCAGCCCTTCTGCTTCTCCTTGACCTCGCCCTCGATCGTCGTCCCCTGGGACGTGATCTCGCCGGAGGGCTTCGCCGGCTCGCCCTCGCGCATGCCCTGCTTGAAGCCCTTCACTGCGCCGCCGAGGTCCTCGCCGATGTTGCGCAGCTTCTTCGTGCCGAAGATGAGCAGCACGATCACGAGCACGATCAACCAATGCCAGATACTGAACGAACCCATTGAAATCTCCTGGTGCGCGGGCGGTGCGCTCAGGAGCCCGACGGCGGCATCATGCGGCCGAAGGGCTCGGGACCGCCGAGGATGTGGATATGCAAATGATACACGTCCTGACGCCCGATCCGGCCGGTGTTCACGATGGTCCGGAAGCCCTCCGGGGACCCCTGCTCGCGGGCGAGCCGCCCGGCGAGCGCGAACATCCGGCCGAGCACCCGCTCGTGCTCGGGTCCGACGTCCGCGAGCGAATCCACGTGCGTCTTGGGAACGATCATGAAGTGCACGGGCGCCTGCGGATGGATGTCGTGGAAGGCCAGCATGTCGTCGTCCTCGTACACCTTGCGGCTGGGAATCTCGCCGCGCACGATCTTGCAGAAGATGCAGTCGGTCATCGTCTAACCCTTCGGCCTGGAATTCTTTTCCTCGATCCCCGAGCGTCCCTCGCGGCGCTCGAGCTCCGCGAGCACCTCGGCGACCGGCACGCCGTGCCAGCCGAGCATGACCAGGCAATGGAACCAGAGGTCCGCGGTCTCGTGCACGATCGCACGCCGGTCGGAGCCCTTGGCCGCGATCACCGCTTCCGTCGCCTCCTCCCCGACCTTCTTGAGGATCGCATCCAGCCCCCTGGCGTGGAGGGAGGCGACGTAGGACGAGCCGGGGTCCGCGCCGCGGCGCGCGGCGATGGCGGCCTCGAGCCGCTCGAGGATGGTCCGTTCAGCCATGGGGGGTCGGCGCCTCCAGCACGGGGTCCGTGACGCTCCAGCGGCGCTCGCCGCCGGTCGCCTCGAGCCGCCGGAAGAAGCAGCGCCGCCGCCCGGTGTGGCACGCGACGCCGCCGGCGGATTCCACGCGCAGGAGCACCGTGTCGCCATCGCAGTCGAGCCGCACCTCGAGCACCTTCTGCACGTGCCCGGAGCTTTCGCCCTTGCGCCACAGCGCGCGGCGCGAGCGCGACCAGTAGGTCGCCTCGCCGGTCGCCACCGTGCGCTCGAGCGACTCGCGGTCCATCCACGCGACCATCAGCACCTCGCCCGAGGCGGCGTCCTGCGCCACCGCGGGAACGAGGCCGTCCGCGTTCCACGCCACTTCGTCGAGCCAGCTCGCGCCGTTCACAGTCGCATCTCGATGCCCCGCGCGGCGAGGAAGCGCTTCGCCTGCGGGATGGTGATCTCCCCGAAATGGAACACCGAGGCGGCGAGCACCGCGTCCGCCCCGCCCTTCTCGATGCCTTCGGCCAGATGCTCGAGCGTGCCCACCCCGCCGCTCGCGATGACCGGGACGCTCAACGCCTGCGTCACCGCGCGCGTGAGGCCGAGGTCGAAGCCGCTCTTCGTGCCGTCGCGGTCCATGCTGGTGAGCAGGATCTCGCCGGCGCCGCGGCGCGCCATCTCGCCGGCCCATTCTACGGCATCGAGCCCGCGCGCCTTGCGCCCGCCGTGCGTGTACACCTCCCAGCGCCCGGGCCCCGCGGCGCGCGCGTCGATCGCGACCACGATCGCCTGGGAGCCGAAGCGGTGCGCGGCCCGCTCCACGAGCGCGGGATCCTCGACCGCCGCGGTGTTGATGCTCACCTTGTCCGCCCCGGCGTTGAGGATCTTGCGCACGTCCTCCACGGAGCGCACGCCCCCGCCCACGGTGAGCGGGATGAAGACCTGGTCGGCCACGCGCTCGATCACGTTCACGATGGTGTCGCGCGCGTCGCTCGAGGCGGTGATGTCGAGGAAGGCGAGCTCGTCGGCGCCGGCCTCGTCGTAGCGGCGCGCCGCCTCGACGGGATCTCCCGCGTCGCGCAGCTGCACGAAGTTGACGCCCTTCACGACGCGTCCGGCGTGCACGTCGAGGCAGGGGATGATGCGCTTGGCGAGCAACGTTATCTTCTAGGGTTGACGACGCTTCGCGATCACGGCGACGGGCCGGTTCAGCTCTCGCCCGCCGCCACCTTCAGCGCTTCGGCGAAATCGAGCCGGCCCTCGTAGATGGCGCGGCCCGCGATGCAGCCGGTGATGCCTTCCGACTCCACCGCGCGCAGCTTGCGGATGTCGTCGAGGTGGTTGAGCCCGCCGCTCGCGATGACGGGCACGGTGAGCGCCTGCGCGAGGCGCACGGTGGCCTCGATGTTCACGCCCGTCATCATGCCGTCGCGGCCGATGTCGGTGTAGATCACCGCTTCCACGCCGTAGTCCTGGAAGCGCTTCGCGAGGTCGATCACGTCGTGCTTGGTGAGCTTCGACCAGCCGTCGGTCGCGACCTTGCCGTCCTTCGCGTCGAGCCCGACCATGATGTGCCCGGGGAACGCGTCGCACGCCTCGTGCAGGAAGCCGGGGTTCTTCACCGCGGCGGTGCCGATGATCACGTAGGAGACGCCGTCGTCGAGGTAGCGCTCGATGGTCTCGAGGTCGCGGATGCCGCCGCCGAGCTGGATCGGCACGTCCGAATCGACCGCCGCGACGATGTCCTTCACCGCCGCCTCGTTCACCGGCTTGCCCGCGATGGCGCCGTTGAGGTCAACGACGTGCAGGCGCTTGGCGCCCCTGGAGGCCCACTGCGACGCGGTCTCGCCGGGCTTTCCGGAGAACACGGTGGCCTTGTCCATGCGGCCCTGCTCCAGGCGCACGCACTGGCCGTCCTTCAGGTCGATCGCGGGGATGATCAGCATGGATGCGGGGAGCGGAACCTCAGGGATTCCAGGTGGCGAAGTTGCTGAGTAGCGTGAGCCCCGCGGCGCTGCTCTTCTCGGGATGGAATTGCGTGGCGAAAATATTATCGCGCGCGATGGCCGAGGTAAAGGCGTCGGGATAGCGGGTCGTCGCCGCGGCGAGCGAGGGCAGCGCGGGCTCGCAGTAGTAGCTGTGCACGAAGTAGAAGCGCGCGCCGTCGGGGATGCCGCGCCACAACGCGTGGGGCTGCACCTGCCACACCTCGTTCCAGCCCATGTGGGGAATCTTGTATCCCGCGGCGCGCCGCTCGGGCGAGTTCTCGAAGCCGAGCACGCGGCCGGGCAGGAGCGCGAGGCCCGGCGTGTCGCCCTCGGCGCTCCTTTCGAAGAGCATCTGCTGGCCGATGCACAGGCCGAGGAAGGGCTTCGTGCGCGCGGCCTGCTTCACCGCCTCGCCCAGCCCGCTCTCGTTGAGGCGCCTCATGCAGTCGGGCATCGCGCCCTGGCCCGGAAACACCACGCGGTCGGCGCCGCGGATGGCCTCCGGGTCGGCGGTGATCTCGACGCCCGCCTCGGGCGCGACGTGGGCGAGCGCCTTCTGCACCGAGCGCAGGTTGCCCATGCCGTAGTCGACGATCGAGATGCGCTGTGCCATGGACGGGCGCGAAGGCCGCGTGGAGGGCCTAGAGGGTGCCTTTCGTGGAGGGGATGCTGCCCGCCGCGCGCGGATCGGGCTCGACCGCCATGCGCAGCGCGCGCGCGAACGCCTTGAACACCGTCTCGCACTGGTGGTGCGCGTTCTCGCCGCGCAGGTTGTCGATGTGCAGCGTCGCGAGCGCGTGGTTCGCGAAGCCCTGGAAGAACTCGTGCGTGAGGTCCACGTCGAACTCGCCCACGCGCGCGCGCTTGAAGGCGACGTGGAACTCGAGCCCGGGGCGCCCGGAGAAATCCAGCACCGCGCGCGAGAGCGCCTCGTCGAGCGGCACGTAGGCGTGCCCGTAGCGGCGGATCCCCTTCTTGTCGCCGAGCGCCTTCGCGATCGCCATGCCGAGGGTGATGCCGACGTCCTCCACCGTGTGGTGCGCGTCGATCTCCAGGTCGCCCTTCGCCTCGACCTCGAGGTCGATCGCGCCGTGGCGCGCGACCTGGTCGAGCATGTGGTCGAGGAACGGGATCCCGGAGGCGAGCTTCGCCTTGCCGGTGCCGTCCAGGTCGAGCGCGACGTGGACCCGGGTCTCCTTCGTGTCGCGTTGGATTTGCGCCTTGCGCATGGGTGTCAGGCGAGGGCCGGGACGAGGGCGGCGAGCAGTTTCCCGTTCTCGTCGGGGGTTCCGACCGTGAGCCTCAGGCAGTGCTCGAGCAGGGGATGCGAGCCGTGGAAGTTGCGGACCAATATACCACGCTGCTTGAGGGCCTCGAACGCGCGCGGCGCGTCGGGGACGCGGACCAGCACGAAGTTGGCCGCGCTCGGGAAGCGGGTGAGGCGCGGCATGCGGTCGAGCGCCGCCTCCAGGCGTCGGCGCTCGGCGACGATCGCCCGCGTCTGGCCGTCGAGCACGTCGCGATGGTCGAGCAGGAGCTCCGCCGCCGCCATGGAAAGCACGTTGACGTTGTAGGGCAGGCGCAGCTTCTCGAGCTCGTCGAGCCAGTCGCGGGTGCCGATCGCGACTCCCAGCCGAAGGCCGGCGAGCCCGAGCTTCGACACGGTGCGCACCAGGAGCAGGTTGGGATGGCGGCCGACCTCGTCGAGCAGGGACGCTCCTCCCGAGAACGCGTAGTACGCCTCGTCCACGACCACCAGCCCCGGCGAGGCCGCGACGATCCGCAGGATCGCCTCGCGCGGGAAGAGGTTGCCGGTCGGGTTGTTGGGATAGGCGATCCAGGTGACGGCCGGCCGCTCGCGCTCGATCGCCGCGAGGAGCGCGCGCTCGTCGAGCGAGAAGTCGGGGGCGAGCGGGACGCCCACGTAGCGCAGGCCGCAGGCGATCGCGCTCATGCGGTACATCGCGAACGAGGGCTCGGGGGCGAGCGCCACGGCGCCCGGCCGCGCGAGCGCCATGGCGACGATCTGCAGGATCTCGTCGGAGCCGTTGCCGAGGACGAGGTCGAGGTGCGACGGAACCGCCATCGCCTCCCGCAGCCGCGCCTTGAGCCCGGGCGCCGTGGGATCCGGGTAGCGGTTCACCGCCACGCGCGCGAGGCGCGCCCCCATCTGCGCCGCGAGCTCCGCGGGCAGCGGGTACGGGTTCTCCATCGCGTCGAGCTTCACCATGCCCTTCGCGGGGGCCACGTGGTAGGCCGAGAGGGCGCGGATCTCCTCGCGCACCAGGCTCGCCGCGTCCTTGCTCATTTCTTCATGCGCCACTCGGCGCTGCAGGCGTGGGCCTCGAGCCCCTCGGCGCGCGCGAGCGTGGCCGCGATCCCGCCGAGGCGCTCGGCGCCGGGCCGCGACACCGCGATGAGGCTCGAGCGCTTCTGGAAGTCGTAGACGCCGAGCGCCGAGGAGAAGCGCGCGGTGCGCGAGGTGGGCAGCACGTGGTTGGGCCCGGCGCAGTAGTCGCCGAGCGCCTCGGAAGCGTAGTGGCCGAGGAAGATCGCGCCCGCGTGGCGGATGCGCGGCAGCAGCGCCTCCGGGTCGGCCACCGCGAGCTCGAGGTGCTCCGGGGCGATGCGGTTGGCGATCTCGCAGGCTTCCTCCAGGTCGCGCACGCGGATCAGCGCGCCGCGCGCGGCGAGCGAGGCGGCGATGATCGGCAGCCGCGGCATGGCGGCCGCCTGCCGCGCCATGGAGCGCGCGACGCGGTCGAGGAGCCCCGCGTCGGGCGTGAGCAGGATCGCCTGCGCGATCTCGTCGTGCTCGGCCTGCGAGAAGAGGTCCATCGCGACCCAGTCGGGGTGCGCCGAAGCGTCGGCGATCACGAGCACCTCGGAAGGCCCGGCCACCATGTCGATGCCGACCCGCCCGAAGACGCGGCGCTTGGCCGCCGCGACGTACGCGTTGCCGGGGCCGACGATCTTGTCCACCGCCGGAACCGTCGCCGTCCCGTAGGCGAGCGCGCCGATCGCCTGGGCGCCGCCCACGCGCACGATCCGGTCCACGCCGGCGAGGGCGGCCGCGGCGATCACCGGCGCGTTGAGCCTGCCTTCCGGGGTGGGCGTCACCATCACCAGCTCCGGCACGCCGGCCACCTTCGCGGCCACGGCGCTCATCAGCACCGACGACGGATAGGCGGCCTTCCCGCCCGGCACGTAGAGGCCCACGCGGTCGAGCGGCGTCACCTGCTGGCCGAGCACCGTGCCGTCGGCCTCCTCGACGCGCCACGAGGCGAGGCGCTGGCGCTCGTGGTAGGTGCGGATGCGCTCCGCGGCTTCCCGCAGCGCCTCGCGCACCGCCGCCGGCAGTTCCTCCAGCGCGCGCCGCGCCCCGGCGAGCGGCACCTCGAGCTCGGCGACCGAGGCCGGGCTCCAGCGGTCGAAGCGC
>DATIVM010000009.1:0-2346 GCA_035465975.1 Usitatibacter sp. | reverse complement strand
GACGGCGAGCGGGCCTCGCTCGTGGCGCTCCTTTCCGACGGGGCCGCGTGGTCGACGTCGGCCCTCGCGATGGCGCTCGGATCCAGCCAGCGCACGATCCAGCGCGCGCTCGTCGAGCTCGAGGCCGCCGGGCGCGTGCGCTCGATCGGCCGCGCCCGCGCGCGCCGCTGGCTCTCGCCGCCGCTCGCGGGTTTCGCGACGAGCTTGTTACTCCCTGCCCCGCTGCCGCTCGGGTAGATTGGGCTCGTGGCGCCCGAACCGGGGGCGCGCTGCAAGGAGCCCGCAATGACTCGCAAGACCGGCAAGGACCCCGCCCACGCGCCGGCGCAAGGCGCCGAGATCGTGCGCGAGTACGGTCCCTTCGACGGCGCCGAAAGCATCCACGGCGTCACCTACGACGGCGGCCGCGTCTGGGCCGCCACCGGGGCGAAGCTGCTCGCTTTCGATCCGGCGAGCGGCGAGCCCACGCGCACGCTGCCGCTCGCGAGCGATGCCGGGACCGCGTTCGACGGCAAGTACCTCTACCAGATCGCCGAGGCGCGCATCGACAAGATCGATCCGGCCACCGGCGACGTGGTGGCATCGATCCCGGCGCCCGGCGAAGGACGCGATTCGGGGCTCGCGTGGGCCGAAGGGAGCCTGTGGGTGGGGCAGTACCGCGATCGCAGGATCCACCAGGTCGATCCGGCGACGGGCGCGATCCTGCGCACCATCGAGTCCAACCGCTTCGTCACCGGCGTCACCTGGGTCGACGGCGAGCTCTGGCACGGCACGTGGGAAGGCGACGAGAGCGACATCCGCCGCATCGACCCGAAGAGCGGCGCGGTGCTCGAGCGGCTCGAGATGCCGCACGGCGTCGCCGTGAGCGGGCTCGAGTCCGACGGGGCGAACCTCTTCTATTGCGGCGGCGGATCGAGCGGAAAGGTCCGCGCCGTGCGACGTCCGAAAGGAGACGGGAAATGAGCACGCAACCCGAGCGCGCGATCGCGACCCGCGAGGAGTGGCTCGCCGCGAGGCTCGACTGCCGAAGGCCGAGAATGAGCTCACGCGGCGCAGCGACGAGCTCGCGCGGCGATGGCCCTCGTGACCGCCGGAAGCGTAGACTCGCGCCATGGACATCGAGAAGATCAAGGTTCGCACCGAGGCCGGCCAGCTCCTCGAGGTGGTCGTCCTCCACAAGCGGCCGGAGCACATCCAGGTGCTCCTCGGGCAGGGAGAGCACAGCGTGAAGTGCGACCTGGCGCCCACCCGCAACGGCCTCGCCTACGCCGGAAGCGTCATGGGCCGCGAGCTCGTTTACGAGCGCAGCCGCGAGCAGGTGCAGGCCGACATCGACCGCCTCAACCCGACGCTGCGTCCCTCCTCGCGCCGGCGCTGAGCGCCGCGCCCGACCGCTTCCGCGACCGGGCTACCGCTTCGCGACCGCGCCGCTGCCGACCTGCGCGGCGAGGAGCGATGCGCGAAGCGCGGGCCATTGGCGGGCGACGGCGTCGCGGCCGGCGGCGACCAGCGCCTGGGTGCCGCATTCCGTCATGGTGTGGTGCGCGTCGATGCGGATCGGGAAGTCGGCGGCGCGCATCTGCGTCTCGGCGAGCGAATTCACGAGGATGTGCATCGCCTGGAAGCCGTTCTGCAGCAGGCCGCTGGCCGGCGCATCGTACGGGCGGTACGCGACATCGACCGCGATCACGTAGTCGGCGCCCAGCTCGCGCGCGGTGCGCACCGGCACCGGCTCGACGAGCGCCCCGTCGCCCAGCCGCTCGCCCTCGACCGTCACGGGCGCGAAGTACACCGGCATGGCGGTCGAGGCCTGCACCGCGATCGCGCCGTCGCCGCTGTCGAGCACGCGCCGCGCGCCGTTGTCGAGGTTCGCGGCGACCGCGCCGAAGCGCCGCGGCCACGCCTGGATGGGCCGCGCGCCGAGCTCGCGCGCCATGCGGCTGCGCAGGTCGTCGTTGCTCATGAGGCCCTGCCACGACGGCACGAACTCGCCGAGGTGCGCGAAATCGAGCGTCTTCGCGAGCGACTCGATGTCGGGCCCCGACATCCCGCTCGCCCAGAGGCTTCCCACGAGGGCGCCGACGCTGGTCCCCGCGACCACCTGCACCTTCACGCCGCGTGCCTCGAGCGCCTCGATCACGCCGATGTGGGCGAGGCCGTGGATCGAGCCGCTGCCGAGCGCGAGGCCGACGCGCAGGCCGGGGAGGGCGGGCAGGCGCTCGGCGCGGGAAGATTCGACGGCGGGAGCGGGACAGTCGGCCGCGGGGGCGGCGACGCGCGCCGGATTGCCGGCGCTCGCCGGAACGGCGAGCAGCAGCGCCGCCGCGACGGCCGCCAGCCAGCGCT
>DATIVM010000008.1:0-3138 GCA_035465975.1 Usitatibacter sp. | reverse complement strand
GTGAGCACGTTGAACGCGCGCACGTCCTGGGCCACCCACTGCGCCGCCTCATACAGCATGCGCGCCCCCCCCTTCGCCCGCGAGCGCGACGACCACCCGCTCCATGCGCATGAACCGCGATCCCTTCACGAGCAGCGTCGCCCCGCCCTGCGCTTCCTCGCGCGCCGCCGGGACGAGCGCCTCGAGGTCGGCGAAATGGCGGGCGCCGGCGCCGAACGCGCGCGCCGCGTGGCGGCTCTCGTCGCCCACGGCGAGCAGCGCTTCGATGCCCGCGCGCCGCGCGAACTCGCCCACCTCCGCGTGCATCGCCGGGCTCTGCGGCCCGAGCTCTCCCATGTCGCCCATCACGAGCACCCGCCGCCCCGGCTCGGCCGCGAGCACCTTGAGCGCCGCCTTCATCGACTCGGGATTCGCGGTGTACGTGTCGTCGATCACCGTCGAGCCGTGCGGGCCCGCGCGGCGCTGCAGGCGCCCCGGCACGCCGGCGAAGGCGGCGAGCGCGGACTGCATCGCGGACACCGGGATCGCGAGCGCGTGGGCCGCGGCGCAGGCGGCGAGCGCGTTCCTCACGTTGTGCTCGCCCGCGACCCGCAGCGTCACGGCGAAGGCGCCCGCGGGCGTGGCGAAGCGCCATGCGCCGTTCGCGGCCGTCGCGCGCACGTCGGCGTCCTGCGCGAAGCCGAAGGTGACGATCGGCCGCCCCGCGTTGAGTCCCTTCCAGTAGGGCGCGAACGGGTCGTCCTGGTTCACCACGGCCTCGCCGTGCTCGCCGAGCCCGGAGTAGATCTCGCCCTTCGCGCGCGCGACCGCCTCCTGGCTTCCCAAAAGCCCGATGTGCGCGCGCTGCGCGTTGTTCACCAGCGCCACGCTGGGTTGCGCGATGTGCGTGAGGTACTCGATCTCGCCCTCGTGGTTCATGCCCATCTCGATCACCGCGAAACGGTGCGCCGGGCGCAGCTCGAGGAGCGTGAGCGGCATGCCGATGTCGTTGTTGAGGTTTCCGGCCGTCGCGAGCACCGCGTCGCGCGATCCGCAATGCGCGGCGAGGATCGCGGTGAGCATCTCCTTCACCGTCGTCTTGCCGTTGCTGCCGGTGAGCGCGACGAGCGGCAGGCGGAAGCGCGAGCGCCAGTGCGCGGCGAGCCGGCCGAGGGCGAAGCGCGTGTCGTCCACGATGAGCTGCGCGGCCGGAAGCCCGCCCTCGACGCGCCGCGAGGTGAGCGCCGCCACGGCCCCGCGCCGCACCGCCTCCTCCACGTATGCGTGCCCGTCGAAGCGCTCGCCCTTGAGCGCGACGAAGAGGTCGCCCGCGCTCACGGCGCGGCTGTCGGTCGTGACGCCGGAGAAGGCGACGGCCGGCCCCTCGAGCCGGCCCGAGACGGCGCGCGCGGCCTCGGCGAGGTCCATCATCGCGGGCGGCTGCATCGGCGTGCCGATCGCGTTCATCGCGCCGCTCCCTCGCGCTGGGCGAGCGCGGCGGCCGCGACCTCGCGGTCGTTGAAGGGATGCCGCGCGCCGGCGATCTCCTGGTAGGTCTCGTGCCCCTTGCCCGCGAGGAGCACGACGTCCCCCGGCGCGGCCTGGTGCACCGCGGAGAAGATCGCGACCTGGCGATCCTCGATCGCCTCGGCGCGGCGCCCGGCGATCCCCGCGAGCACCTGCGCGATGATCGACCGCGGATCCTCGTTGCGCGGGTTGTCGCTCGTGACGATCACGTGGTCGGCGAGGCGCGCGGCGACTTCGCCCATGAGCGGACGCTTGCCGGCGTCGCGGTCGCCGCCGCAGCCGAAGACGCAGATGAGGCGCCCGCGGCGCTCGCCGCCCGCGTCGAGCACGGCGCGCAGCGCCTGCAGCGCCTTCTCGAGCGCGTCCGGGGTGTGCGCGTAGTCGATCACCACGAGCGGGGTGTCGCCGCCGCCCAGCCGCTCCAGGCGCCCGGGCACCGGCTCGAGCGCCTGCAGCGCGCGCAGCATGTCGGCGAAGGGAATGCCCGCCGCGAGCAGCGCGCCCGCGACCGCGAGCAGGTTGGAGACGTTGAAGGCGCCGAGCACCGGGGAGCGCACCTCGCCCTCGCCCCATTCGCCCTCGATGCGGAAGCGCACGCCCGCCTCCGAGAGCTGCGCGTGCGAGGCGCGCAGCCGCGGCTTCGCGTCGTTCGCCCCCGCGGTGCCGAAGGTGACGATGTCGAAGCCGCTGCCGGAGAGCCGGCTGGCGAAGCGCGCGCCCCAGGCGTCGTCCACGTTCACCACCGCGTGGGTGAGGCCGCGCGCGGAGAAGAGGCGGTACTTGGCCTCGCCGTACGCTTCCATCGTGCGGTGATAGTCCAGGTGGTCCCGGGTGAGGTTGGTGAATACCGCCACGTCGTACTTGATGCCCGCCACCCGCTCCTGGTCGAGCCCGTGGCTCGAGACTTCCATCGCCACGGCGCGCGCGCCGCGCCGCAGGTAATCGGCGAGCAGGCGCTGCAGGACGATCGCGTCGGGCGTCGTGTTGCGCGCCTCGGTCCGCTCCCCCACGAGGCCGTTGCCGAGCGTGCCGAGCACGGCGGCGCGGCGGCCCAGCTTGTCGAACGCCGCGGCGATCCACTGGGACACCGAGGTCTTGCCGTTGGTGCCCGTGACGCCCGCCATCCAGAGCGCGTCGGAGGGATTGCCGTAGACCTCGCCCGCGATCGCGGAGATGCGCGAGCGCAGGTGGGGGATCGGGATGTTCGGCACGCGCCAGCGCCCGTCCCAGCCGAAGCCCTCGCTCTCCCAGAGCACCGCGGCCGCGCCGCGCGCCACCGCCTCGCCGATGAACGCGCGGCCGTCGCGCACGGTGCCGGGATAGGCGACGAAGACCGAGCCCAGCTTCACGGCGCGCGAATCGGCGGTGAGGTCCGCGAGCGGCACGCCGAGCGCCTCGAGGCGGTCGACCACCGCGCGGGCCTCCAGGAAATCGGCCCGCGCGTTCATCCGGGGCCCCCGGTCCCGTGGGCGTTCGCCTCGACCTCGGCGCGCTCCAGGGCTTTCACGTTGAGGGTCTGCGGCGCGTCGGGGGCGATCGACAGGAGCCGCAGCGCCGAGCCCATCACCGAAGCGAACACCGGCGCGGCGACGTCGCCGCCGAAATTGCGCGCGCCTTCGGGCTCGTCGATCG
>DATIVM010000007.1:0-1724 GCA_035465975.1 Usitatibacter sp. | reverse complement strand
CGAAGCCTGGCTCCCCGGATCGCATTGGCGAGCGCGCGCGAGCCGGCACCCGAGAGCACCGAGCGCGCTATGTCCGTCCAGCGCCGGGATCGCGCCGGCCGCGTTCCGCGTCGCCGCCCGCGGCGCGCGGGCCCGAGTCGGATTGCAGGCGCGAGGCGGCGTCGCGCAGCACCCAGCGCCGTCCCTCCCGCACCCATACGTGGAAAGGCAGGTCGACGTCGGCGAAGAAGCGCGGTTCATCCATCGGTTCGGTGTCGCGGAAATGGCGGAGCAAAGACTTTAGCGAGAGCGGGGCGCCCGTTGTGTCGGAGCGCCCTGAGATGGGCGTAGGACTGCGCGAGGGCGCGCGCCGCGCCGGAACCAGTCGCGCCGGAATTCCTCGAAAGCGCATGATGCAGCGCCTGCGCGATGTCGCACGTCTCTTCAAGGCCGCGTTCCAGGGCTGGTCGGCCGATGCCGCGCCCAGCATGGGCGCGGCGCTCGCCTTCTACACGCTGTTCTCCCTCGCGCCGCTGCTCGTGCTGGTGATCGCGACCGCGGGCCTCGTCATCGGCCACGACCGCGCGCAGGAGCTGCTCCTTTCCGAGATCTCGGGGCTCCTCGGCGACACCGGCGCCCAGGGCGTGAAGAGCCTGCTCGACGCGACCGCCACGGAGAAGGACAGCGTCCTCGCCACGGCCGTGAGCCTCGCCACGCTCGCGCTCGGCGCGACCACCGTGTTCGCCGAGCTGCAGCAGGACCTGGATCGCATCTGGCAGTCGAAGGCGAAAACGGGCGCCGGCCTGTGGGGCATGATCCGCGCGCGCTTCCTCTCCTTCGGGCTGATCGCCGCCATCGGGTTCCTGCTCCTCGTCTCGCTGGTGGTGAGCGCGGCGCTCTCGTACGTCGGCGGGCTCCTCGGCGGCAACGAGTCGGCGATGCGGGCGATCGAGTTCGTCGTGTCGGTCGCGGTGACCACGGGCCTCTTCGCGCTGGTGTTCAAGGTGCTGCCCAGCGTGCGCCTCGACTGGAGCGACGTGTGGCCGGGCTCCTTCGTGACGGCGCTGCTCTTCTGGATCGGCAAGTTCCTGATCGGCCTGTACCTCGGCCGCAGCGCCGTCGCCTCCTCGTACGGCGCGGCGGGCACGCTCGTGGTGGTGATCATGTGGGTCTACTACTCGGCGCAGATCTTCTTCTACGGCGCGGAATTCACCCGGCAGTACGCCCGCAGCTCCGGCTCTCATCGCGTGCCCGAGGCGGCCAACTCGGACTTCGCGCGCGAGGGCGACGCGCTCGTCGCGCGCGCGCAGCGCATCGTGAAGGGCAAGGATCCGGCGCTGGCGCGGCCACCGGCCCATTGAGCGCCCCATGAGGTTCCTCGCCGAAGCCTGGCGGCTCGCCAGGCGCTCCGTGCAGGGCTGGCTCGACGACGGCGCCGGCAGCATGGGCGCGGCGCTCGCGTTCTACACGCTCTTCTCCATGGCGCCGCTGCTGCTCGTGGCGATCTCGATCGCCGGCGCGGTGCTCGGGCGCGAGCAGGCGCAGCACCTGCTCATCGCGCAGTTCTCGGACGTGCTCGGCCCGCGCATCGCGGGCGCCATCCGCTTCCTGGTGCAGGCGACGAGCAAGCACAGCCGCGTGTTCCCGACCGCCGTGGCCGCCGCGACGATCCTGGTGGGCGCGGCCACCGTGTTCAACGAGCTCAAGACCGACCTCGACAAGATCTGGCGCACCCACGCCGACCG
>DATIVM010000006.1:0-5534 GCA_035465975.1 Usitatibacter sp. | reverse complement strand
TACCAGCCGATCGAGCGCGGGTACCGCGTCACGCGCTCGATCCTCGAGGTCGTGCACGAGGCGAGGCAGCCGGTGCACCTCATCACGAAGTCGGCGCTGGTCGAGCGCGACATGGACCTGCTCGTGCCGATGGCGAAGGATCGGCTCGTCACCGTCACGCTCTCCGTCACCACCCTCGACAACGAGATCTCGCGGCGCATGGAGCCGCGCGCGAGCGCGCCGGCCCGAAGGCTCAAGGCGATCGAGCGCTTGTCGGCGGCCGGCATCCCCACCACCGTGAACGTGGCGCCCGTGGTGCCGTTCCTCACGGATTCCGAGCTCGAGGCGATCCTCGAGGCCGCGGCGAATGCGGGCGCGAAGGGCGCGGGCTACCAGCTCATGCGCCTGCCCTGGGAAGTGAAGGACGTCTTCAAGGCGTGGCTCGAGGAGAACTTCCCCCTCAAGGCCGCGCACGTGATGTCACGGGTGCGCGAGATGCGCGAGGGCCGGGAGAACGACCCGGAGTTCGGATCGCGCATGCGCGGAACCGGCCTCTTCGCCGAGCTCCTGCGCCGGCGCTTCAAGGTCGCCCGCGAGCGCCTCGGCCTCGACGGCCACGCCATGGATTTCGAGCTCGACACCACGCTCTTCCGCCCGCCATCGCCCCAAGGCCGGCTCTTTTGAAAACGGGGTCGGATTACTTTTTCGATGCCGGGAAAAGTAATCCGACCCCATTTCGGCTTTGACGAACGGGAGAAGGCCCGGGAGAGTCCAACCGCTATAATTGGAGCCATATGCCGGCGTGGGACACAATCCCGAAGCCGGCGCATGGCGCCCACAAAGCACCGCTCTCGGAGGAGCACGAATGTCCGCATTGCCCGTCTCGCTGGAGGACAAGTACGCCCTCGCCTCCGGCCGCATCTTCCTCACCGGAACCCAGGCGCTGGTGCGCCTCGCGATGATCCAGCGCGAGCGCGACCTCGCCGCGGGCCTGAACACGGCCGGGTTCATCTCGGGCTATCGCGGGTCTCCCCTCGGCGGTTTCGACCAGGCGCTCTGGAAGGCGAAGGACCACCTCGAGGCCCACCACATCCGCTTCGTGCCGGGCGTGAACGAGGAGCTCGCGGCGACCGCCGTGTGGGGCTCGCAGCAGGTCGGGCTCTTCCCGGGCGCGAAGTACGACGGCGTCTTCGCGATGTGGTACGGCAAGGGCCCCGGCGTGGACCGCTGCGGCGACGTCTTCAAGCACGCGAACGCCGCGGGCAGCGCGAAGCATGGCGGTGCGCTGCTGGTGGCGGGCGACGACCACGCGTGCAAGTCCTCGACGCTGCCGCACCAGAGCGAGCACGCGTTCGACGCGGCGATGGTCCCGGTGCTCTATCCGACGGGCGTGCAGGAGATCCTCGAGCTCGGGGTGCACGGCTTCGCGATGTCGCGCTACTCGGGCTGCTACGTCGCCTTCAAGGTCGTCTCGGAGACGGTCGACTCGTCGGCGTCGATCGCCGTGGATGCCTCGGAGCCGCGCATCGTGTTGCCGGAGGATTTCGAGCTTCCCGCGGGCGGCCTCAACATCCGCTGGCCCGATGCGCCCATGGAGCAGGAGATGCGGCTGCAGCGCGACAAGATCTACGCCGCGCTCGCCTACTGCCGCGCGAACCGCCTGAACCGCGTCACCGTCGATTCGCCCGACGCGCGCCTCGGCATCATCGCCTCGGGCAAGAGCTACCTCGACGTGCTGCAGGCGCTCGAGGACCTGGGCATCGACGCGAGGCACGCGGCCGAGCTGGGCATCCGCCTCTACAAGGTCGGCATGCCCTGGCCGCTCGAGCCGAACGGCGTGCGCGAGTTCGCCCGAGGCCTGGAAGAGATCCTGGTGGTCGAGGAGAAGCGCCAGCTCATCGAATACCAGATGAAGGAGCAGCTCTACAACTGGCGCGACGACGTGCGCCCGCGCGTGATCGGCAAGTACGACGAGCACGGCGAATGGGAAGTCGATCGCAGCGGGTGGCTCCTCCCGGCCGCGGGAGAGCTCACGCCCGCGATGATCGCGCGGGTGATCGCCGCTCGCATCGGCAGGTTCCATACGTCGCCCACGATCCAGGCGCGGCTCAAGTTCCTCGAGGCGAAGGAGGAGGCGCTCGCGCGCCCGCGCCCCAAGGTCGCCCGCATCCCGTACTTCTGCTCCGGATGCCCGCACAACACGTCGACCCGGGTCCCCAAGGGCTCGATGGCGATGGCCGGCATCGGCTGCCATTACATGGCGCTGTGGATCCGGCCCGAGCAGACATTGACCTTCACGCAGATGGGCGGCGAGGGCTCGCCTTGGATCGGCATGCAGCCGTTCACGGAGATGGAGCACATCTTCGCCAACATGGGCGACGGGACCTACTACCACTCGGGCCTGTTCTCCATTCGCGCGGCGGTCGACGCGAAGGCGAACATGACGTACAAGATCCTGTACAACGACGCCGTCGCCATGACCGGCGGCCAGCCCGTCGGGCCGCTCACGGTTCCCATGATCACGCGGCAGGTCGCCGCCGAGGGCGTGCGGATGGTGGTCGTGGTCACCGACGAGCCGGAGAAGTACCGGGCCACGACCGATTTCGCGCCCGGCGTCACGGTGCGCCATCGCGACGACCTCGATGCGGTCCAGCGCGAGCTGCGCGAGACGCCCGGCGTCACGGTGCTGGTGTACGACCAGACGTGCGCGGCGGAGAAGCGCCGCCGCCGCAAGCGCGGCACGTTCCCCGATCCGCAGAAGCGCGTCGTGATCAACGACCTCGTCTGCGAGGGCTGCGGCGACTGCAGCGTGAAGTCGAACTGCCTCTCCGTGGTTCCCGTCGAGACCGAGTTCGGCCGCAAGCGCGCCATCGACCAGAGCAGCTGCAACAAGGATTTCTCCTGCGTGAAGGGCTTCTGCCCGAGCTTCGTGACGGTGGAGGGCGGGAAGCTGCGCAAGCGCAAGCCCGCGGCGCGTGAAGCGGCGGCGGGGCTGCCGACGCCCGCGCTTCCCGAGATCGACCGTCCGTACGGCATCCTCGTGACCGGCGTGGGCGGGACCGGCGTCGTGACCATCGGCGCGCTCCTCGGCATGGCCGCGCACATCGAGGGCAAGGGGGTCGCCGTGCTCGACATGGCGGGCCTCGCGCAGAAGGGCGGCTCGGTCTACTCGCACATCCGCATCGCGCGGCGTCCCGAGGACATCCACGCGGTGCGCATCGCCGCGGGCGAGGCGCGCGTCGTGCTCGGCTGCGACATGATCGTGGCGGCCTCCGACGAGGCGATCGCCAAGATGCAGTCGGGGTCCACGCGCGCGGTGATCAACGCCGACGTCGCCCCCACCGGCGACTTCACCAGGAACCCGGACCTCGAGGTGCCGATGCAGGGCATGGCGGATGCGATCCGCGAAGCGTGCGGGGCCGAGGCCGTCGATTTCGTCGACGCCTCCGAGCTCGCCACCGCGCTCCTCGGCGATTCCATCGCGACCAACCTCTTCATGATGGGATACGCCTGGCAGAAGGGGCTCATCCCGCTGCGCGAGGCGTCGATCCTCGAGGCGATCGAGCTGAACGGCGCCGCGGTCGAGTCCAACAAGGCGGCGTTCGAATGGGGACGCCGCGCCGTGGTGGATCTCGCCGGCGTGCAGCGCGCGGCCGGGCCTTCGGACGCCAGGCCCGAGAGCCACCGGATGTCCCAGTCCCTCGACGAGTCCATCGCGCGCCGGCGCGCGTTCCTCGCCGCCTACCAGAACGAGGCCTATGCGCGCCGCTACGTCGAGTTCGTCGAGCAGGTGCGCTCCGCGGAGCAATCGAAGGTGCCGGGCTCCACGGCGCTCACGGATGCCGTCGCCCGCAACCTCTTCAAGCTCATGGCCTACAAGGACGAGTACGAGGTGGCGCGGCTCTACACCGCGAGCGATTTCCTCGACCGCGTGAAGGCGCAGTTCGAGGGCGACTACGAGCTGAAGCTGCACCTCGCGCCGCCGCTGTGGGCGAAGAAGGATCCCGCCACGGGAGAGCTTCGCAAGAACACCTACGGCCCCTGGATGCTCCGCGCGATGAAGCTCCTCGCGCGCTTCAAGTCGTTGCGCGGGACGCCGCTCGATCCGTTCGGGCATTCCGAGGAGCGGCGTACGGAGCGGCGCCTTCCCGACGAGTACCGCAAGGGGGTCGAGGAGCTGCTGCAGTCGCTCGACGCCGGCCGCATGGAGCTCGCGGTCGAGATCGCCTCGATTCCCTCGCACATCCGCGGCTTCGGCCACGTGAAGATGCGCAACCTTCGCGAGGCGAAGGAGCGGGAGGCGCATCTCCTCGCGCGCTGGCGCGAATCCCCGGATGCCGCGGCCACGCGCCCGGCGATCCCGATCCGCGCCGCAGCATGATGGGGACAGACCCCTTTTTCTCTAAGACGGAACAGCCGTTCCGCCTAAGAGAAAAAGGGGTCTGTCCCCTAGCGGACGTGGTCGGAGAAGCGCAGCGAGTAGCTTTGCGGGTGGATGGAGAGCGTGCCCGGGGCGCCGAAGGGTAGCGTCACCTTGCGCGGCACGTGGCCGAACGGCAGCCCCGTGAGCACGGGGAAGGGCAGCATGTTGCGCAGCGTCTCCACCACCTCCTCCATCGAGTAGGGATAGCGCAGCGGGTTGGTCGGCACGCAATCGGAGAAGTCGCCGAGGACGAGCGCCCGCTGCCGCCCCAGCACGCCCGCGTGGTGGAGCTGCATGAACATGCGCTCGACCGCGTACGGCTCCTCGGCGATCTCCTCGACGTAGAGGATGCCGCCGTCGATCGCGGGAAAGTAGGGCGTGCCCACGAGGTGCGAGAGGAGCGAGAGGTTCCCGCCCCAGAGCAGCCCGTCGACGCGCCGCGCGTCGTAGCCGTGCGCGCAATCGATGTCGTCGATGCGGTGGCTCGCGCGGGAGAGCGCCATCCAGAAATGCTGCTCGGTGAAGGTATCGAGCTGCGGCCGGCCGAAATCGACCGCGAGCATCGGCCCGTGGAACGTCACCAGGTTCGAGCAGGCGTAGGCGGCCATGTTGAACGCCGTGAAGTCGCTGAAGCCGACGTAGGCCTTCCCGCTCGCGGCCACCTTTCCCCAGTCGATGCGGGGGAGGAGCCGCGTGATGCCGTAGCCGCCGCGCGCCGCGATGACGAGGTCGATCGCGGGATCGTCGACGAGCGCGTGCAAGCCGCTCACCCGCTCCTCGTCGCTGCCGGCGAAGTAGCGCCACGCGTGCAGCGTCTCGTCGGGCACCACGACGCGGTGGCCGAGCTCGCCCAGGTACGCGACGCCGAGCCCCAGCGCGGCCTCGTCCACCCGGCCGGAGGGCGCGCAGACGCCGATCGTGGCGGGCTCCTTCAGCGCACGCGGCAGGCGCACGCCGTGGGCGCGCTGCGCGGCCGGCGAGGCGCGGCCCTGCAGGTTAGCCGCCACGCGGCCGGATCTCCTCGAACGCGATGAGGTTGCCGTCCGGGTCGCGCACCACGAACCAGCGCGTGCCCCAGTGGGTCTTCTCGGGCTTGGTGCCGACGTCCGTGCCCTTGGGCAGCGCCTTGAAG
>DATIVM010000005.1:0-5701 GCA_035465975.1 Usitatibacter sp. | reverse complement strand
GAGACGGTCGCGAAGGAGTCGCGCGGCACCGACGTGATCCTGCACCTGCGCGAGGGAGAGGACGACCTGCTCGACCCCTTCCGCCTGCAGCAGCTCGTCCGCAAGTATTCCGACCACATCGCGATCCCCATCGTGATGAGGAAGCGCGAGTGGGACCGCGAGAAGTCCGAGTACCGCGTGAGCGACGAGGACGAGACCGTCAACCGGGCGAGCGCGCTGTGGGTGCGGCCGCGCTCCGAGATCACGGACGAGCAGTACGTCGAGTTCTACAAGCACGTCGCGCACGACCCCGAGCCGCCGCTCGCCTGGACGCACAACCGC
Organism: Usitatibacter sp.; assembly: GCA_035465975.1. Classification (GTDB taxonomy): domain Bacteria; phylum Pseudomonadota; class Gammaproteobacteria; order Burkholderiales; family Usitatibacteraceae; genus Usitatibacter. The sequence goes on along the minus strand of DATIVM010000005.1, from coordinate 5,380 downwards.
GTCGAGGGCCGCCAGCAGTACACGCAGCTCCTCTACGTCCCGTCGAAGGCGCCGTTCGACCTGTGGGACCGGGAGCACCGCCACGGCCTGAAGCTCTACGTGCGGCGCGTCTTCATCATGGACGACGCCTCGCAGCTCCTGCCCGCGTACCTGCGCTTCGTGCGCGGCATCGTCGATTCCAACGACCTGCCGCTCAACGTCTCGCGCGAGATCCTGCAGCAGAACCGCGACATCGAGGCGATCCGCGCCGGCTGCGTGAAGCGCATCCTCGGGCTCCTCGAGGAGCTCGCCGCGAACCAGCCCGACAAGTACGCCGCCTTCTGGAAGGAGTTCGGCCGCGTGCTCAAGGAGGGCGTCGCGGAGGACCCGGCGAACCGCGAGCGCATCGCGAAGCTCTTGCGTTTCTCCTCGACCCACGCCGACGGCGAGGAGCAGAACGTTTCCTTCGCCGACTACGTCTCGCGCATGAAGGAGGGCCAGGACCGCATCTTCTACGTGACCGCGGACAGCTTCCGCGCCGCGAGGAACAGCCCGCACCTCGAGATCTTCCGCAAGCGCGGCATCGAGGTGCTGCTGCTGCACGACCGCATCGACGAGTGGCTGGTCGCGAACCTCATCTCCTTCGACGAGAAGCCGATCGTCTCGGTCGCGCGCGGCGAGCTCGACCTCGGGAAGATCGAGGCCGCGGAGGAGGGCCGGCGCCCGCAGCCGCAGCCGGGCGATCACGCCGCGCTGGTGGAGAAGCTCAAGCGGGTGCTCGACACGAAGGTGAAGGACGTGCGCGTCTCCACGCGGCTCACGGAATCCCCGTCGTGCCTGGTGGCCGACGAGCAGGACATCGGCGGCAACCTCGCGCGCATCCTGAAGGCCGCCGGCCAGCAGCTGCCCGACTTCAAGCCGATCCTCGAGATCAACGTCTCGCACCCGATCCTCGCGCGGCTCGGGCCCGACGACGAGCGCTTCGCGGACTGGGCGAGCCTGCTCTTCGACCAGGCGCTGCTCGCCGAGGGCGGCCAGCTCGAGGATCCGGCGGAATTCGTGAAGCGGAGCAACGAGCTCATGCTCTCGCTGCGGTCTCCCTCTCCCTCGGGAGAGGGCGGGGGAGAGGGTCGTTGAATCCCGACTACGCCGATCACGAGCCCACCCGCGAGGAAGTCGACCGCCTTCCCGGCGCGACGGTGGTCGAGTTCGGCAGTCCCTGGTGCGGCTACTGCCGCGCGGCGCAGCCGCTCATCGCGAGCGCCTTCGCCTCGCACGCGGACGTCCGGCACATCAAGGTGCACGACGCGAGCGGACGCCGCCTCGGCCGCTCGTTCCGCGTGAAGCTCTGGCCCACGCTCGTGTTCCTCAAGGACGGCGAGGAGGTGGCGCGGCTCGTGCGGCCGACGCAGGCCGCGCCCATCGCCGAGGCGCTCGCCCGCATCGACACGAAGGCGGCGTAGATGCAGCGCGGCCTCATCGTTCTCGGCATCCTCATCGTCCTCGCCGGCGTCTTCTGGCCGTGGCTCTCGAAGCTGCCCTTCGGGCGCCTGCCCGGGGACATCCGCATCGAGGGCGAGCACGGCGGCTTCTACTTCCCGATCACCACCTGCATCGTCATCTCGATCGTCCTGTCGCTGATCCTTTGGTTCTTCCGGCGCTGATCCTGCCGTAGCTTGCGAGCTACGCCTTTCGGGCGGTCCTACGGCCGCGTCGTTGTTGGTATAGTCGAAGGCGCACTTCCTTCGCACTGGACGACCACGTTGACCCGGGAGAAGCTCGCGGCGGCTCTCGCGCTCGCCATCGGATTTTCGCTCATGGACCCACACGCTTCCGCCGCGCCGGCCACCGTCGCTTCGTCCGGGCCGACCGCGCCGGCGAGCCTCGCCGCGCAGCTTCCCGCCCTCGCGCCGCGCGCCGTGGCGTGGGCGGAAGGCCTCGCCGCCAAGGCGAGCGCGTCGGGCACCGCTCTTTCTTCGCCGCTCCTCGGGATCGCGCGCCACGCGGGCGTGCGCGCGCCGGAGAAGATCCGCATCGTCGTGCTCGACGAGATCCCGCTCCCCGACGACCCGACCCTCAAGGGCGCCGCCCTTTCGGTGGGCCTGTCGCAGGGCGATGCCGCCGGAATGACGCTCGGCTACGCCGTGTTCCTGCGGCGCGGCTACGAGAAGGACCTGCGCGTGATGAGCCACGAGTTCCGCCACGTCGCGCAGTACGAGGCTTGCGGCGGCATCCGGGCGTTCCTCATGGTGCATCTCGCCGACCTGGTGGCCTTCGGCTACGAGGATTCGCCCTTCGAGGTGGACGCCCGTGCGCACGAGGTGAACGCGCTGCCGGTCGTGCACGGCGTCGCCGCGCCGAAGGCCGCGGCTCCGGTGCCCGCCTCCCGGGGCGCGCGCCGCGCCTCCTGAGCCCGTGGCGGCCGCGCGGACCCTCCTCTGCACGGCCGCGCTGGGATTCACGCTCCTCCACGCCCGCCCGGCGTCCGCGGAAGACGGCGGTAGCGGCGACGCGCGCCGGAAGGAGAGGGCGCACAAGCAGGAAAAGATCGAGGTGAGCCGCCCGAAGGACTACGACGAGCGCCGCGAATCGACCGTCGCGAAGATCGTGGTAGGCCGCGACGAGCTCGAGCGCTTCGGGGACACGAGCCTCACCGACGTCCTCAAGCGCCTCCCGGGCGTCACCGTGACCGCGCAGGGCGGCATCTCGCTGCACGGGCTCGGCGGCGGATACACGCAGATCCTTCTCGACGGGCAGCCGCCGCCGTTCGGGTTCTCGCTCGAATCGCTCTCGCCGGACATGATCGAGCGGATCGAGATCTTCCGCTCGGCGAGCGCCGAGCACAGCACGCAGGCCGTGGCGGGCACGATCAACATCGTGCTGCGCAAATCCGTCTCGCATGCCAAGCGCTCGGCGAAGCTCTCCGGGGGCGCCACCCATGGGCAACCGGAGCTCAAGGCGGACGGCGAGGTGGCCGACCGTTCCGGGCCTCTCTCGTATGTCGTGACCGGATCGATCCTGCGCAATGAGTTCGCGAACGAGGCGCTCGTCGAGCAGGTGGGACGCGATGCCGGAGGCGTCATCGATTCGATCATCGTGACGCCGCAGCCCTCGAACGGCTGGTTCGAGGCGTTCTCCCTCGGGCCGCGGCTGGAATGGACGCTCGCGCCGGGTCACACGCTCGCGTGGCAGAATTTCCTGCAGACGAGCCGCGCCCACGCGGTCTATCACGAGCAGGCGCGAACGCTCCTCGGGCCGCCGCCCGCCTACCCTCGGAACGACCTCGACATCCCGTCCGATTACCGCACGCTGCGCAGCTCGCTCGCCTGGTCGCGGGCGCTCGCGGAGGGCGCGAAGGTGGAATCGAAGCTGTCGCTCGACGCTTTCCGCAGCCATTACGAGGCCGGCTGGCAGGCCTACGACGATGCGGGGCGCCACATCCTCGACCGGAACGTGCATGCGGTCGCCCGCGACGAAACGTTCACGTGGACCGGCAAGTACGTGGCCCCGTTCGTCACTGGACACGCGCTCTCGGCCGGTTGGGACGGCAAGTCCATCCGTCGAGCGGAGAATCGCATCCAGGACGACATCACCTTCGGCGGCGCGCCGCCGGCGCGCATCGACGAGTCGTACGACGCGCGCGTACGGCAGCTCGCGTTCTACGGCCAGGACGAATGGGAGTTCGCCTCGCGTGCGTCCGCCTATCTCGGCTTGCGTTGGGAAGGGCTCGACACGCGAAGCGTCGGGAACGTCGTCACGGAGGTCGCCAACCGGTCCTCCGTGTGGAGCCCGATCCTGCAGGTGGTGTGGAAGCTGCCCGGGACCGGGAAGGACCAGGTTCGCGCGGCGCTCGCCCGGACCTACAAGGCGCCGACGACGCGCGAGCTCATCCCGCGGCGTTACATCGCGAACAACAACACCGCCACCAGCCCGGATTTCGAGGGCAATCCCGAGCTGCGGCCGGAGATCGCATGGGGCCTCGACGCGGCCTACGAGCACTACTTCCCGGGCGGCGGTAACCTCAGCGTGTCGGCCAATGCGCGGCGAATCGACGACGTCATCGTGCGCGAGCTCTTCAACCGGGACGGCGTGTGGATCACGCGGCCGGCCAACGACGACCGCGCGATCGCGCGCGGCGTGGAGATCGACGCGAAGCTTCCATTGCGAAGCTTCTTTCCGCGCTCGCCCGCCATCGAGCTGCGGATGAATGCCTCCCGCAACTGGTCGCGGGTCGACTCGATCCCGGGGCCCGACAACCGGCTCGCTCGCCAGACGCCGTTCACGGCGAACTTCGGCGTCGATTACGAAGCGGCGGCGCTGCCCCTCGCCCTGGGCGGCAATTTCACCTTCACCGGGGGCGGCCGGGTGCGCACCTCCCTCACCCAGTCGGCCTACGTTTCGCCGTCGCGAAGGCTGGACCTCTATGCGCTCTGGAAGATCGGTCCCCAGGTGAAGCTCCGCATCACCGGGAGCAACCTCCTCGCCCAGGACAACGTCGCCGTGGAGAGCTATTTCGACGACGCGGGACGGCTCGACCAGACGACGACCCGGGAATCCTGGCGCACGGTGCGCGCCGTGCTGGAGATGCAGCTCTGACCCGGCCGGGCGGCGCGCGCATGAGCCACCTCTTCGAGCCGCGCCTGGTGAACGACGCCTTCGGCGATCCCGGGCTCTACGTCGATTTCCGCGACGAGCGCCGCGCGATCCTCTTCGACATCGGCGACGTGCGCGCACTTCCGCCGCGCAAGCTCATGCGCGTCTCGCACGTGTTCGTGACGCACACGCACATGGACCACTTCGCCGGCTTCGACGACCTGCTGCGCGTGGTGCTCGGCCGCAAGGAGCGCATCGTCTACCACGGCGGGCCGGGCTTCATCGACCAGGTCGAGCACAAGCTGCGCGCGTACACCTGGAACGTCGTGCACCGCTACGACATGGAGCTCGTGATCGAGGCGCGCGAGGTGGACGCCGCGGGGCGCGGGCGCAGCGCCACCTTCTCGAGCCGCCGGCGCTTCGGGCGCGAGGAGGGCGGATCCTTCGCGATGCAGGGCGACGTCCTGCACGAGGAGGCGACGTTCCGGGTGCGCGCGCGCTTCGTCGACCACGAGATGCCCTGCCTCTCCTACGCGATCGAGGAGCAGGCGCACGTGCACGTGGCGAAGGACCGCATCGAGGCGATGGGGCTCACGCCCGGGCCGTGGCTGCGCTCGCTCAAGCAGGCGGTGCTCGGCGGGGCGCCGGACACGCACCCCATCGACCTGCGCTGGCGCGACCGCGAGGGCGAGCATGAGGCGAGGCGGAGCGTGGGCGAGCTGCGCGGCGTGATCCTCGAGGTCGTCGCGGGGCTGCGCGTGGGCTACGTCACCGACCTGCGCTACACCGACGCGAACGTCGCCGCGCT
>DATIVM010000004.1:0-8687 GCA_035465975.1 Usitatibacter sp. | reverse complement strand
GGGCGGGATCAGGATCCCGAGCGTGCCGCCGGCGGCCACCGCGCCGCACGCGTCCGAATCGCGATAGCCGTAGCGCCGCATCTCCCTGATCGAGAAGCCACCGATCGCGGCGGCGGTCGCGACGCTCGAGCCCGAAGTCGCCGCCATGATCGTGCATGCGAGCGTCGTCGCGACCGCGAGCCCGCCCGGGATGCCATGGAGGATCGTCGAGAGCGCCGAATAGAGCCGCGCGCCCATGCCGGAAACCGAGATGATCGCCCCCATGAGGATGAACACCGGCACCGCGGTGAGCGTGAACGTGGTGACCGAGCCCCAGGCCGTGCTTGCGACGAGGTCGAGCGCCGGAAGCCCTCCGCCCGTCAGAACGAGAGTGGAGATCGCGACGAGCAGCAGCGAATACGCGACGGGAATCCCGAGGAGCAACGCCCCGATGAGGCCGGTGAACATCGCCGCGCCGATCCACATTTCCATTGCTTACTCCGCCTCGCGATGCGCGGGCTCGAAGTCTGCCCGGCCGAGGAGCATGCGGGCGAGCTGCAGGAGCAGGAAGAGCATGGTGCCGGCGAGCATCGAGCTGTAAGGGATCCACATCGGGACCGAGAACGTGCCCCAGGCCCGCTCTCCGGAGCTCCACGCGTCGACCCAGAATCCGGCCGAGACCCACGCGAACACCCCCGCCACGGCGGTGAGCAGGGCGTTCGCCACGAACGATACCGCGGTGCGCGGCCGGCCGCGCAGGCGGTGGGTGATGATGTGCACCCCGACGTGCGCTCCCGCCCAGATCCCGTAGGCGGCGCCCACGAAGGTGATGTACGCCATGAGATAGGTGCTGACGTCGGTGATCCCGAACTCCGAGGCGTGGAAGAGCTCGCGCGCCACCACGGAATAGCCGACCAGCAGCGCGATGGCGAACGCTGCGATGCCCACCGTGATGCCGATGAAGGCGCAGAGGCGGTCGGCCCACGCGGCCGCCCGCCGCCTCACGCCGACACTTTCACTTGTAGAAGGAGAGGGTCTCATCCAGCAGCTGGGCTCCGTTCGGGACGTCCTTGCGGAACTTCTCGAACGACGACTCCCGGAAGAGCTTCTGCCACTCGTTCCAGGCTTCCGGCGAAAGCTGCTGGACCTTCACGCCGTGGTCGAGGAAGAGCTTCGCCACGCGGCCATCCTCCTTGCGCGCGCCTTCCAGCGCCTGGGCCTCCAGGCTCTTGCCGACTTCGACGAAGAGCTTCTGCTGTTCCGGAGTGAGGCGGTTCCACGTCTTCATGCTGATGACGATCGGCTCGAGCGTGAAGAAGATGCTCAGCTTTTCCGGCGAGGTGTAGTACTTCGACACTTCGTACAGGCGCAGCGAGCCGAAGGTGCTCGAGGAAGTCCACACCGTGTCGAGGACGCCCAGCTGCATCGCGTTGTACGTCTCGGGCGACGTGACGGAAACGGTGCTCGCCCCCGCCTTCTGGATCGCCGCCTCCATCATCTTGCCCGCCGTGCGCGCCTTGGCGCCCGCCACGTCGGCCGGGACCATGACCGGCTTCTTGGTGGATGCCACGCCGCCGGAGATCTGCATCCAGGTGAGCGTCTTGAAGCCGTACTGCTCGGCCTTCTGCTCGAGCTTCTTCCACGCCGAGCTCTCGCGGAAGCGATACACGTCGTCATGCGACTTCCATACGCCGGGCAGGAGCGAGAGGTTCATCTCGGGGATCGCGCCCGCCGAGTAGATGAGGGGATAGACCGCGAGGTCCACCGCGCCGCTCTTGAGCGCGGTGTGCGTGGCGCCCGCCTTGACCAGCGATTCGGCGGGGAAGATGTTGATCTTGATCTGGCCGTTGCTGCGGCGCTCGATCTCCTTCGCGAACATCGTGCCCGTGTGGACGATGTAATCCGACTCGTCCTGCGGCCACTGGTGCGCCATCTTGAGCGTGATGGCCTGGGCGCCTGCCGTCTGGGCCGCGAGCGCGACTGCCGCGCCGGCGACGAGCGTGATGAAACTCCTCCTCCTGTTCATGGCGGATCTCCCTCTGCTGGTTGTCATGGGGAAGCAAGTTCCTTCAGGACGCCCGCGACCTGCTGCTTCGCGGGCATGTCGAAGAACGAATCGGGCTGTCGATCGATGGCGACATCGATGCTGCGCTCGAGCCAGCGGCGCAGGCGATACTTCGCGCGATCGCGCCGCCTGCGCTCGCCCGCCCGGGTCGCGCGCAGCCATTCGAGGTGCCGGTCGATCGCATCGGAGAGCGCGGCGATGGATGCGGCATCGGACGACGAGGTGAGCAGCACCGGGGGTGCCCACGCGTCCGCGGAACGGTGGACGAGCGAGGCGACGCGCTTCACCTCCGCGGCGAACTTGCGCGACTGCGGCAGGTCGGCCTTGTTCACCGCGTAGACGTCGGCGACCTCCATGATGCCGGCCTTCATCGCCTGGATCGCGTCGCCCGCGTCCGGCGGCAGCACCAGCACCAGCGTATCGACGAGGGTGCGCGCGGCGTACTCCGCCTGACCCACGCCCACCGTCTCGAGCAGCACCTCGTCGAAGCCGAACCGGTCCATCGCGTCGAGGAGCTCGGGCAGGTTGTCCGTGAGCCCGTCGCTCGCCGAGCGCGATGCGAAGGAGCGGATGTAGATCTCCTCCGATCCATCCATCTCGTCCATCCGGATGCGGTCGCCGAGGATCGCGCCGTGGGTCTTCGGGCTGCTGGGATCGATCGCGAGGACGCCGATCCGCGCGCCGCTCGAGCGCGCGCGCTGCAGGGCGAGCCGCCCGGCGAGCGTGCTCTTTCCGGCGCCCGGTGCGCCCGTGAGGCCGATGCGTCGTGCCGCGCCCGCATCCGGCCCGCCGAAAGAATCCTGTGCGAGCACCTGCGGGACGGAGGCATTCGCCAGCTCGCTCAGCGTGCGGCCAAGCCGGCGGCGATCGAGCGGCGCCTTCATCGTTGCGCGATTCCCGGCGCGTCGCCGTGCTCGTCGAGCAGAGGCGGGGCGCCGAAGCGCGGCGTGAAGCCGTCGCACTTGATGGCCGCACCGAGCGCTCGCAGCCGCCCTTCGGCGCACGGCAGGTCCACGACCATGTCGCGGCTCGCCGCGAGCTCGCTCGCGAGGGCGTCCTCGAGCGTCTCCACGTTCGAGACGACGACGCCCAAGGGTGCGAGACGCTCGACCCAGCGCGCGGCCGTGTCGGTCGCAAGCAGCGCGCCGATCGCGGCGAGGACTGCCTCGCGGTTCGCGCGCCGCGCGCCCATGGTCGCGAAGCGTTCGTCCGTGAGCCACTCCGGCCGTCCCACCTCGCCGCAGAACTTGCGCCAGAACTCGTCGTGCGTGATGAAGAGCACGATCCATCCGTCGCTCGCATGGAAGAGCTGGGCCGGTACGATGTACGGGTGCGCCGAATCGGCGTAGCGGCGGGTGCGCTCGCCGGCGTTGAGGCTGGCGCCGGCGAGGTAGTTGAGCTGGGAGAGCATGACGTCGTACATGGCCACGTCCACCTGGCCGCCCTTGCCCTCGACGAGCTTCGCGAGCAGGCCCACGGCCGCCATGATGCCGGCCGAGTTGTCGACCGCCGAATACCCCGCCTTCGTCGGCGGCGCCGAGGGATCGCCCGTCATCGCCATGACGCCGGTGAGCGCCTGGATCACGTAGTCGTACGCAGGGCGCTCGGCGTAGGTGCCCTCGAGGCCGAAGCCGGTGAGGGCGACGCAGACGATCCGCTCGTTGTGCCGCCGCAGGCTCGCGTAGGTGAGGCCGAGCTTGCGGATCGCGCTCGGCCGCAGGTTCGTCACGAGCGCGCGCGCCCCCGCGGCGAGGCGGCCCAGCGCCACTTGCCCTTCGTCGCTCGCGAGGTCGAGGACCACGCTCTTCTTGCTGCGGTTGAGGCTCGCGAAGTAGGCGTTGTGCGGCCCGATGTGGTGCGGGCTCACCCGGCGCGCGATGTCGCCTTCGGGCGGCTCGATCTTGATGACCTCGGCGCCCAGGTCGGCGAGGAGCAGGCCGCAATACGGGCCGGCGAGCATGTGGCCCACCTCGAGCACGCGGATTCCGGCCAGCGGTCCGCTCATCCGAGCTCCCGCGCGAGATTCCGGACCACCTCCGCGAGGGGCTGCTCGCTCGTGTAGACGCCGCGAACGCCGAGGCGCTGGAGCGCCTCCACGTCGTCGGCGGGAATCGTTCCACCCACAAAGACCTTGATGTCGCCGGCATCGAGCCTGCGCAGCTCGTCGACCACCTGCCGCACGAGCTCGCGGTGGCTTCCCGAGAGGATGCTCAGGCCCACCGCATCCACGCCTTCGTCCACGGCGACTCGCGCGATGTGCGTCGGGCTCTTTCGCAAGCCCGTGTAGATCACCTCGGCCCCCGCGTCCCGCAGCGCGAGGGCGATCACCTTCGCGCCGATGTCGTGGCCGTCGAGCCCCGGCTTCGCGACCACGATCCGCTTTCCCCGCAGCGGGGCGCTTTCCTGCGTCGTCGCTTTCATAGGTGCACCGGCTCCTGGAATTCGCCCCACTGCTTCTTGAGCGTCGACACCATCTCGCCCACCGTCGCATACGCGTGGCAGCAGTCGACCAGGTAGGGCATCAGGTTCTCGCCGTCGTCCGCGGCCGCGCGGGCGAGCCGCGAGAGGCTCTTCTCGACCGCCGCGGCATCGCGGGTATCGAGCACCCGCTGGTATTTCTCGAGCACGCGGTTCGCCGCGTTCGGATCGAGATGGAACACCTCGCCCACCTCGTTGCGCTGGTCCTCGCGGCGGAAGTGGTTCTGTCCCACGATCACCGTCTCGCCCGTGTCGACCCGCGTCTTGCGTTCGAGCGCGCGCTCGGCAAGCCGCATCTGCAGCCATCCGTCCTCGATCGCCTTGATGACGCCGCCGTATTCGTCGATCTCGCGCATCACCGCCTCGATCGCCGCCTCCATGCGGTCCGTGTGCTGCTCGACGAAGTAGCTCCCGCCCAGCGGATCGACGCTGCGCGCGATGCCGCTCTCGTAGGCGATCATCTGCTGGGTGCGCACCGCGATCTCCGCCGAGAATTCCGTCGGGATCTGGAAGGCCTCGTCGAACGCGCAGGTGAAGATCGATTGCGCGCCGCCCATGACCGCCGCCATCGTTTCCACGGCGACGCGCACGATGTTGTTGTACGGCTGCGCGGCGACGAGCGACGAGCCTCCGCAAACCACGCCGAAGCGGAAGTGCTGGGCCTTGGGATCCGTCGCGCCATAGCGCTCCTTCATGAGGCGGGCCCACAGGCGGCGGCCGGCGCGGAACTTCGCGACCTCGTCGAAGAAGTCCATGTGCACGTAGAAGAAGAACGAGAGCCGCTTCGCGAACTTCTCGACGTCCCCGCCGCGCCGTTTCAGCTCCTCCACGTAAGCCAGGCCGTTGGCGAGGGTGTAGGCCATCTCCTCCACGGCGGTGGCGCCCGCGTCGCGGACGTGGGCGCCCGCGATGCTGATGGGATTGAACCGCGGCGTGGCGTCGTTGGAATAGAGGATCGTGTCCGCGATGAGGCGCATCGACGGCCGCACCGGGAAGATCCAGGTCCCGCGCGCCACGTATTCCTTGAGGATGTCGTTCTGGATGGTCCCGGTGAGCTTCTCGCGCGGCACGCCGAGCTTGTCCGCGACCGCGAGATACATCGCGTAGACGATCGCCGCGGTGCCGTTGATCGTGAACGAGGTCGAGATCGCGGAGAGATCGATGCCCCGGAAGAGGATCTCCGCCTCGGAAAGATTGGAGAGCGACACGCCGACCTTGCCGATCTCCGGCCGCGCCATCGGGTCGATGGGGTCGTAGCCGCATTGCGTCGGGAGGTCCAGCGCGACCGAAAGCCCCGTCTGTCCCTGCTGGAGAAGGAAGCGGTAGCGCTCGTTCGATTCCTCGGCCGTGCCGAAGCCGGAGTACTGGCGAATGGTCCAGAGGCGGCCGCGGTAGCCGTCGGCGAAGATGCCGCGCGTGAAAGGGTAAGTGCCCGGCGCGCCGATGCGGCTCGCATCGGCGGCCTCGGGTCCGACGCGTACCGGCACGTCGATTCCGGAAGCGCTGGTTTGCGTGAGCTGGGGCGGCGCCAGGCGCCGCGGTTCGGGAGCGCTCATCGGGATCCTGAGGGAGTCGTTTCGGGCTTGCCGCGGCCGAGGATGCGCTCGACGGCGGTCCAGTGGTCGTCGTGGGCCCAGGTGGCGACAAAGGCGTCGAGCTCGAGCGCGCGGCGCTCTTCATGGGAGCGCCCGCTGCGCGCCGAGCGCGCCTGTGCCTTGCAACCGCGAAGCGCCGTGCGCGTCTGCCGCAGCATCGGCGCGATGAATTCGTCCAGCGCCGCATCGAGCTTGTCTGCGCTCGCCACGGCGTCGGCGAGGCCCCATTCGAGCGCCGTCGCCGCGGGCACGAGCTCGCAGCGCGCCGTCATGCGCAGCGCGCGGGCGGGCCCCACCACGGACACCAGGTCGGGTCCGCCGCCCCATGCGGAAGTGATCGCGAGCCGCCCGTGGATGTAGCCGATGTGCGCTCCTTCGCGCAACACGCGCAGGTCGCATGCGAGCGCCAGCTCCGCGCCCCCGCCGATCGCGTCCCCATTGAGCAGCGCGACGACGGGAACCGGGAATTCGCGCACGGCGTCGAGCGCGGCGCGCGCCTCGGTCGCCATCGCGCGCACGTCGGGCTCCTCGCGCACGCTGGCGAGATCGCGCAGATCCCCGCCGGCGGCGAAGTAGCGCTCGCCCGCGCCGGTCACCACCGCGCAAGCGATCGTGTCGTCGTCGCGCGCGCCTTCGAAGGCCGCCCGGAGCCGCCCGAGAACCGCGCGCGAGAGCGGATTGTGCTTGTCCGGCCGGTTGAGCGTGACGCGCATCACGCGGCCATGGCGCTCGACGCGCACGTCCTCGTCAGCCATGGGCTTGCCTCCCGATTGTTCGCACTGTCGCCAGGAGCCGCTCGACGTGTTTCCCTTCGTATTCCTCCATCCGGTGCAGCGGACCTGCGATCGCGATGGCGAGCTGCGCGGAGCCGGTTGCCACGGGCGCCGCGACGGCCATGACGTCCGCCACGTTCTCTCCACGCGTCATGTAGTACCCGCGGGCCCGTGACTCCAGAAGATTACGCTTGAGGGCGCGGGCGGAAGTGATGGTATTCGCGGTGATCCGGCCGAGGGGATGGGAGCGAACCCACGCATCGAGCGCCCCGTCCGACATCGAGCCCAGGAACGACTTGCCGATCGAGCTGGAGTGCAGCGGCTTGAATTCCCCGGCGCGCGCGGTGTAGCGCACGATGTGCGGGCTGTCGAGGACCAGCAGGTAGAGCGCCGAGTCGCCCTGCAGCATGCCGAGGATCACGGTCTCCTGGGTCGCGTCGCGCAGTTCCGTGAGCGCTGGCGCGAGGCGGGCGACGATCGGATCGCGCGCGTCGATGTCGCGCGCGATCTCGAGAAGCTTGCGCGTGGGATAGGCCTCCCGCTGCGACGGGTAGTAGAGGAAACCGCGCTGCTCGAGCGTGCGCACGAGGCCGTGGCAGGTGGACACGGGGATGCGGGTGAGCCGTGCCAGCTCCGAGAGGGAAAGAGGACGGCCCGCGCCGCGGAACGTTTCCAGTACGTCGAGGGTGCGCGCGGCGGCTGGGACGGGATCGACGGCCATCGAGCTTTCAGCCTATTGAAACGAGTTTCGGATTGTCGAAGAATCGCATGGGCGGCGTCAACCTCCTCTTGGATCGCTCGACCTGCCGCCTCCGACGGGGGGATCGCAAGCGCTTTCGCCGGGGATCAGTCGCAGGTCGGCTCGAGAACGGCCTCCCGGTGCCTGGCCGGGCTTCCGGTAGAACGCGGCTGAATCGCCGCTTCGTCGCGAGTCGGCGCGGCCCCAGTATCGCTCGCGGGATGGCGTGGAAAAGCGGACGAATTGTCGCACGCAGGCATCGGGCGATCGCACGAGACGGCTTGACAACGGGGGGCGACGTCGGCAACATAGTAAGTAATTTATTACTTACGACGGTTCCCAGGCCGCCCATGCCCTCCGCTTCACTCCGGCCACGCCCTCGCGTGACCCCGCCCCGCGCCCCGCGCGGCGCGCGCCTCTCGAGCGAGCAACGCCAGACCGGCATCGTCGCGGCGGTCCTCGCGCTGGCGCGCGAGCGCGGCCCCGACGCCATCACGACGCAGGCGATCGCCGAGCGCATCGGCGTGACGCAGGGCGCGATCTTCCGGCATTTCCCCGACAAGGAAGCGATCTGGCTCGCCGTGTTCTCGTGGGTGCGCCTTGCGCTCGGCGAGGTGCTCGACGCGGCGATGCGCGCCGGCGATTCGCCGCTCGGGAAGATCGAGCGGGCGTTCCACGCCCACGTCGCGTTCGTCGCCGCCAATCCCGGCGTGCCACGCGTGCTCTTCCACGAGCTGCAGTACCTCGGGGACTCGCCGGTCGGCCGCGAGGTGCGCGCGATGATCAACGCCTATCGCGATCGCCTCGCGCTGCTCTTTCGCCAGGCCAAGGCGGCGGGCGAGCTGCCGCGGTCGCTCGATGCGAGGATCGCGCCGATCGTGCTCATCGGTGCGGTGCAATCGCTCGTGATCCAGGCCTCGATCGCCGGAGACGAGCGCGGCATGGAAGCGAGCGCGCGCAAGGTCTTTCCGTTGCTGCTCGACGGCTACCGCGGAGCGAGATCGCGATGAAGCGTCCGGCCGTCCGCCTCCTCGTCCTCGGCGCAGCCGCCGCCGGCG
>DATIVM010000003.1:0-5047 GCA_035465975.1 Usitatibacter sp. | reverse complement strand
AGCGCGCGCGCTACGTGTCGCTCGAGGAATGGCATCCGAAGCAGCGCGCGCGCTGGGAAAAGGACGGCAGCTACGTGCTCGAGGTGCCGTACAGCTCCGAGAAGGAGCTCGCGATGGACATCCTTCGCTTCGGGCCGGACGTGGAGGTGCTCGCCCCCCCGTCCCTGCGCGCGCAGATTCGCGGCCGGGTGGCCGCGATGGCGCTGCGCTACCCGAAGTGAAGCTTGCCGCTTCCGCGAGGTCAATGCCGCTTGAAGTACTGCACCTCGCGCTCGTGCTTCTTCGCGCCCTCGAGCGTGGGGAAGGTCCCGAGGTTGCGGCGCTTGCCCGTCTTCGGGTTCACCTTGCGCGAGTAGAGGCGGTATTCGCCGGACTTGAGCTTGCGGATCATGCGCGTTAGGCCGCTCCCCGCGGCGCCGGGTTCCGTCGAGCTTCACGCCGGCGCCCGCCACCCGCCCTTGGCGATTCGGCGCACAATGGGGTCGCTCCGCTCCCGGCCGTCGTGATGGCCCGCGGGGCGCGCGACGATCCATCCGACAGACCCCGCGGAGCTCCCCTTGCCGGCCACCAACGATCGCAGGAACCCGGGCAAGCCGATCAACAATCGCGAGCTCGCCGACGACCTGTGCGCCGCTTCGATCGCGCTGCGCGAGGTGCGCCGCCGCCACGTGAAGAGCTACGGAACGCTGATCCCCCACGTCTTCATGGGCGACGTGCTGGCGCGCATCGGTTGTTGCCTGGGCGACGGCATCGCGGCCGTGGCCTCGGATAGCGATGCGGAGATCGCCGCGATCCTCGAGGCGCTCGAGCGCGGCATGTCCGCCGGCGATCGCGAGACGCGCAACGTCATCTCGCTCTCCTTCGTCGCCGACGGCGAGCTGGAATCGTTCTTCGCTCGCCTCAGGCCGCGGCTCGGCCCGCGCATCGGGGCGCAGGTCCGCGGCCGCTAGCCGCGCTCGCGCGGTGCGCCTGCTTACGCGGCGATGCGGATGTTCGTGGCCGTCCTGCCTTCGGGACGGTCCTCCACATCGAACTCCACGCGTTGCGAGGCCTTGAGCTTCTTCACCCCGGGTGAGCGCAGTGATGCGCGGTGCGCGAAGAGCGACGGGCCCTGCACATCGGGCGTGATGAGGCCGAAGCCCTTCGATTCGTTGTAGAAACGTACGACGCCGGTTGCCATGGGGATTCCTTTCGGGGAACGGAGAAAAGAAAAAGGCCCGGTTGCCCGGGCCTCTTCGTGAGCGGGGGCGGGCCCCGCCGATCACATCGCGGTCAGATCGCGCGGATCTTGCCGGCGGCGGGGCCTTTGGCGCCCTGCTGCGGCTCGAACTCCACCTTCTGGCCTTCCTTGAGCGACTTGAAGCCGTTCGCCTGGATCTCGGTGTGATGCGCGAACAGGTCCTTGCCGCCGTCGTCCGGCGTGATGAATCCGAAGCCCTTCGCGTCGTTGAACCACTTCACGGTTCCTGTAGCCATTGTCATTTCCTGCCTTATCGATTGATCCGGGCGAATCCCGACCCGGAGACGGGTCACGAACGATCAAGGAAGGGAAATGTGCCCACTTCGGGCTCCGCCGGCATACGGCGGGGTGGAGGGGTACTGGAACTTCACTACTTGACGATTCCTGCACGCGCATCCTACCACGGATCCGCCCTCCGTGCCCGGGGATCGGCTGTGGGACTGCGCCTACAGCCTCGCCTGCCTGCGCGACCTATAGTGATTGATCGACTACGGGGAGAGGCCCGCCATGGACCAGCGCGTCCTTCAGCGCACCGCGACGGGCATCGGAGGCCTGGACGACATCCTTTGCGGAGGATTCGCGACGAGCAGGATGTATCTCGTCGAGGGCAGCCCCGGGGTCGGCAAGACCACGCTCGCGATGCAGTTCCTCCTCGAAGGGGTCCGCCTCGGGGAGCGGGCGCTCTACGTGACGCTCTCGGAAACCCGCGGCGAGCTCGAGGCGGTCGCGGAATCGCACGGGTGGAGCCTCGAGGGCATCGACGTGGTCGAGCTCTCGCAGGTGGAGAACCTCTTCAACGTCCGCGCGCAGAACACGCTCTTCCAGCCGGCGGAGATGGAGCTCTCGGGCCTCTCGGAGCTGCTCGTCTCGGAGTTCGACCGCGTGCGCCCGAAGCGCATGGTGCTCGATTCGCTCTCGGAGATGCGGCTCATGGCGCAGAACCCGCTCCGGTACCGGCGCCAGATCCTCGCCTTCAAGCACCACTTCGCGACCGGCGACTGCACGGTGCTCCTCCTCGACGACCGCAGCACGGCGGCGCAGGACGCGCACGTGCAGAGCATCGTGCACGGCATGCTCGCGATGCAGATCGTTCCGCTCAAGTTCGGCATCAACCGGCGCTTCCTTTCCGTCGTGAAGATGCGCGGCTCCACGTTCCGGGAAGGCAATCACGACTATGTGATCAAGCACGGGGGGCTCGTCGTCTTCCCGCGCCTCGTCGCCTCGCAGCAGGGCGCGATCACGAGCGCGGAGGTCTTCACGAGCGGAAACCCCCAGCTCGACCATGCGATCGGCGGCGGGCTCCACGCCGGAACCGGCACGCTCTTCATGGGGCCGGCGGGCAGCGGCAAGTCCACCATCGCGAGCATGTTCGCGGGCCAGGCCGCGGCGCGGGGCCATCGCGTCCTCTACTTCGCCTTCGACGAGATGGTTTCCACGCTCGTGAACCGCGCGAACGAGCTGGGCCTGGGCTTCGGCGAGACGGTCGACTCGGGGATGCTGCGGCTGCGCCAGGTGGACCCGGCGGAGATCGCGCCCGGCGAGCTCGCCAACGAGATCACCGACGGCGTCAACAACGGCGGCGTGCGCATGGTCGTGATGGACAGCCTCAACGGCTACGTGAACGCGATGCCGCAGGAGGACTACCTGCACCTGCACCTGCACGAGCTCCTGAGCTACCTCAACCAGAAGGGGGTCGCCACCATCATGGTCCTCGCGCAGCATGGGCTCCTCGGCGGCCCGATGGGCACACCCGTGGACATCAGCTACCTCGCCGACACGGTGCTCCTCACGCGCTTCTTCGAGGCGCGCGGGGCGATGAAGAAGGCGGTCTCGATCATCAAGAAGCGCAGCGGCTCGCACGAGGACACGATCCGCGAGCTCAGCATGTGCCACGACCGCGTCGACGTCGGCGAGCCGCTCGTGGACTTCGAGGGCATCATGACCGGCGTGCCGCGCTTCCTCGGCGGGCAGCTCGAGACCGGTGCCGACCGGGGCTGACCCCACAGTCGCCGTGAAAGTCGTCGTCGTCACGCCCAACGAGGTCGACCGCGCCTCTTCCGTATCCATCTTCGCCGAGCAGGGGCTCGAGGCGCTCGCCTGCGCCGACCTCCTCGAGCTGGCGCCCCTCGTCGCCAACGACATCGGCTGCGTCGTGCTCGTGGAGGAGGCGCTCGTGGAGCCGGAGGTGCAGGCGTTCCGCGAGTGCCTGCAGTCGCAGCCGAGCTGGTCGGACCTGCCGATCCTTCTCATCGCCGCGCGCGACAGCTCGCTCTCGGCGATCGTCGAGGGGGTGTTTCCCGATTCCGGCAACGTCACGGTGCTGCAGCGCCCGCTCCATCCGGTGAGCCTCGTCTCCGCCGTGAAGGTGGCCCTGCGCTCCCGCCGGCGGCAGGTCGAGGTGCGCGACCTCCTCGCGCTGCGCGATCGCGACGTGAAGCAGCGCGACGAGTTCCTCGCGATGCTCGCCCACGAGCTGCGCAATCCGCTGGCGCCGATCCGCAACGCCGTCTTCCTCATGGGCACCCTCAAGTACTCCGATCCGCTCTTCCTGAAGTGCCGCGCCATGATCGAGAAGCAGTCGCGCCACGTGACGCGCATGGTGGACGATCTCCTCGACGTCTCGCGGCTCGAGCTCGGCAAGGTGGAGCTGCGGCTGCAGCGCGTGGACCTCAACGAGAGCGCGATGGCCGCCGCCGAGTCGTGCGCGCCGATGGCGAACGCGCACCGCCACGTGATGAACGTGCGGCCGTGGAGCGAGCCCCTGACGGTGCGCGCGGACCCGGTGCGCCTCGAGCAGGTGATCGGCAACCTCATCGTGAACGCCGCGAAGTTCACTCCCGACGGCGGCACCCTCGAGGTCGCGACCTTCCTCGCCGACGGCCAGGCGGCGGTCTCGGTCACCGACAACGGCGTGGGCATCAAGCCCGAGATGCTCGATTCGATCTTCGGCCTCTTCACGCAGGAATCGGTCACGCTCGCCCGCACGCAGGGCGGCCTCGGCATCGGGCTCACGCTGGTGAAGCGCCTGATCGAGCTGCACGGCGGCACGGTTCGCGCCCGCAGCGAGGGCCTGGGCTGCGGCGCGCGCTTCGAGGTGCTGATCCCGCTCGATGCGGGCGCCCGCGCGAGCGAGTCGGCGCGCCCCGATCCCTCGATACCCTGCACGTCCAAGCGCATCCTGGTCGTCGAGGATGGGGCGGACACGCGGGAGTCCCTCGGGATGCTGATGGCCGCCTGGAACCACGAGGTGATCTTCGCGGCGAACGGCCCGGACGGCCTCAACCGCGCGCGCGAGGAGCGGCCCGACGTCGCGCTCATCGACATCGGCCTTCCCGGCTTCGACGGCTACGAGGTCGCGCGGGAGATCCGCCGCGACGGCTCGCCCTGGGCGCGCGAGGTGCGGCTCATCGCGGTGACCGGCTATGGGCAGGAGGCCGACCGCGCGCGGGCGATCGATGCGGGATTCGACATGCATCTGCTGAAGACGGTGGATCCGATGAAGCTTCGGGAATTGCTGGCGACCTAGGATCGCGGCTCGCGCCTCGTGCCGGATCGTCCGGACGAGGCGCAAAATAGCGGGAACGTCGCCCCGAGGAATTCCCATGGCCATCGCCTCCCCGCCCCGGTCCGGTTCCACTTCCAGCCTCGAACGCCGCCTCATGCTGATCGACGGGCAATGGGTCGCGAGCCGCGACGGCCGCTTCATCGCGATCGAGAACCCCGCCAACCGGAAAGCCTTCTCGGAAGTCCCGCGCGCCGGCGAGGCCGACGTGGACCTCGCCGTGAAGGCGGCGGCGAAGGCCTTCG
>DATIVM010000002.1:0-1853 GCA_035465975.1 Usitatibacter sp. | reverse complement strand
CGGAGACGCGAGAGTTGCTGGAGGGATTCGAAATCCTCCCGCCGCTCACCGTCGCCGGCGCCCCCGTGGCCGGCGAGCTGAACCTCGACGGAGCCCTCGCGCGCCGGCCCGAGGTGATCCTCATCGACGACCTCGCGCACGCCAACCCGCCCGGTTCGCGCCATCCCAAGCGCTGGAACGACGCCGACGAGCTCCTCGCGAACGGCATCGACGTCTTCACCACCATGGGCGTGCAGCACCTCGAGAGCCTGAACGACGTGGTGGGCGAGATCTGCGCCATCCACGAGCGCGAGACCGTGCCCGACACGTTCTTCGACAGCGCCGAGGAAACGGTCATGGTGGACATGTCCGCCGACGAGCTGCTCGCGCGGCTCGAGGAGGGCAAGGTCCACGTCGGCGAGCAGGAGAGGGGCGCCGAGAAGACCTACTTCAGCAAGGGCAGCCTCCTCGCGCTGCGCGAGATCGCGCTGCGCCGCGTCGCCGACGTGGTCGAGGACGAGGTGCAGAAGATCCGTGCCGAGAAGGCGATCGACGCGGTGTGGAAGACGCACGGCCACCTGCTGTGCTGCGTCGGGCCGGGCGCGGGAAGCGAGCACGTGGTGCGCAGCGCCGCGCGCCTCGCGAAGCAGCTCGATTCCGACTGGACCGCCGTGTACGTCGAGACGCCGCGGCTGCAGCGCCTTCCCGCCGAGGAGCGCAGCCGCATCCTGAGCGTCGTGAGGCTCGCCGAGGAGCTGGGCGCGCGCACCGCGATCCTCACCGGCACCGACGTGCGCCAGGCGATCGTCGACTATGCGCGCGAGCAGAACATTCCCACGGTGATCGTGGGCCGCGGGCGGCCGGTGCCGGTGCGGCTGTGGCGCACCATGAGCGACGCGATCGCCGCGGCGAGCCCGCACATCGACGTGATCGAGATCGGGCGCGGCGGCGCCGAGGCGGGCGCGCCGGTGAGCGCGCCGCCGATCCGGCCGGACGCGCCGGGCTCGCGCGTCGCGGAGAAGCGGCTGCGGTACGTGTGGACCGCGCTCGCGAGCCTCGCCACGGCCGCCATCGCGCTCGCGCTCTATCCGCACTTCGAGCTCGCCACCGTGGTGCTGCTCTTCATCCTCACCGTCGTGCTGATCGCCGTGAGATGGGGCCGGGGGCCCGCCATCTTCGCGGCCGTGATCGACGTCGCGATGGTGGATTTCTTCTTCGTGCCGCCGCGCTTCTCGTTCGGCTTCGCCGATCCCCATTACCTCCTCACGTTCATCGTGATGCTCGCCTCGGGGGTGGTCGTGGGCCAGCTCGCGGGCAACCTCCGCTTCCAGGCGCGCGTCGCCTCGCACCGCGAGCGGCGCGCGAGGACGCTCTACGAGTTCGCCCGCGACCTCGCGAAGCTGCAGACCACCTCGCAGGTGATCGAGACCGCGGAGGAGTTCATGTCGCGGCATTTCCGGGCGCGGGTCTCGGTCCTCGTGCCGGACGCGACCGGGATGCTCGTCTCGCCGACCGGAAGCGGCATGAGCAATCCCTTCGACAGCACCGCGGCGCAGTGGGCCTTCGACCAGGCGCAGCAGGCCGGGGCCGGCACGGACACGCTCGCGGGCAACGAGTACCTCTTCCTGCCGCTCAAGTCGCCCACGAAGACGCGCGGCGTCCTCGCGGTGCGCCCCGAGCGCACGCGCGACCTCTTCATCCCCGAGCAGCGCCACCAGTTCGAGATCTTCGCCGCGCTCGTGGCGACCACGCTCGAGCGCGTGCACTACATGGACGTGGCGCGCGACGCGATGCTGATGGCGCGCATCCAGGGCCGCGACATGCGGCTCGAGCTGGTGCGCCGGCCGCTCTCCGAGCTGGTCCACGGCGCGATG
>DATIVM010000001.1:0-2500 GCA_035465975.1 Usitatibacter sp. | reverse complement strand
GAGCGTGGTGAAGCCGCTTCCCCCGGTCGGGAAGGCCGTGCCGCCCGCGCCGGGCGTCGCGCACGTCGAGGTGGTGACGCCCCCGAAGGCGCCGTCCGTGAATCCGCAGACCGGGACGGTCATCGCGCCCTCCGGCCGCTTCGCCGTCGATCCGGCGACCGGGAACGTGCTGCACGAAGTGCCCGGCGGCTACGTCGATCCGCGGACCGGGCAGTTCATCCCGCGCTGAACGGGCCGCGCTAGAACGTCACCACCTGGCGAACGGCCTTGCCGACGCGCAGCCGCTCGAATCCCTCGTTGATCTCGTCGAGCTTCAGGCGATGGGTGAGGAGCTTGTCCACCGGAAGCCGCCCCCGCCGGTAGAGCGCCACGTAGCGCGGCAGGTCGCGCGCCGGCACGCAGGTGCCGATGTAGCTGCCCTTCACCGTGCGCTCCTCGGCGACGAGATGCGTCTGCGGCAGCGCGAAGGTCGCGGTCGGATGCGGCAGCCCGGCGGTGACGGTCGTTCCGCCGCGCCGCGTGATGCGGTACGCGAGATCCATCGCCTTCACGGAGCCCGCGAACTCGAACGCGAAGTCGACGCCTCCGCGCGTCGCCTGGCGGATCGCGTCGATCGCGTCGGGCGCGCCCGCGTCGAACGCGTCGGTGGCACCCAGCGTCATGGCGAAGTCGCGCTTGTCCTTCGCCAGGTCGACCGCCACGATGCGGCTCGCGCCGGAGGCCACCGCGCCGAGCAGTGCCGCGAGGCCCACGCCGCCGAGGCCGACCACCGCGACCGTCGCGCCCATGGGAACCCTCGCGGTGTTCACCACGGCGCCCACGCCCGTGAGCACCGCGCAGCCGAAGAGCGCCGCCTCCTCGAGCGGAAGCTCGGGGTCGACCTTCACCAGCGAATTGCGCGACACCACCGCGTGATCGGCGAACGCCGAGCAGCCCATGTGGTGGTTGATCGTGTCGCCGCCGCGGAAGATGCGCCGCGCGCCGCCGACGAGCGTGCCGGCGGTGTTGGACGCGGCGCCGGTCTCGCACAGCGCCGGCCTTCCCTCCATGCACGGCAGGCAGTGGCCGCAGCTCGGCACGAACACGAGCACGACGTGATCGCCCTTCGCGAGGTCCGTCACGCCCTCGCCCAGCGCCTCCACGACGCCCGCGGCCTCGTGCCCGAGCAGCATCGGCGTCGGGCGGGGCCGGTCGCCGTTGATGACCGACAGGTCCGAGTGGCAGAGGCCGGCCGCCGCGATGCGCACCAGCACCTCGCCGCGCTGCGGCTCGCGCAGCTGCATCTCGTCGATCGCCAGGGGACGCGTCCGGTCGTACGGCGGCTCGACCCCCATCGCGTTCAGCACGGCACCGCGGATTCTCATGCTTCTCCTCCTCACGTGGACCGAGTGCAAATCATCGCATGGCGTCGCCTTCGAGCGCACTTCGCGGCCGATGCCGAAGCGGTTCCCCTCGACCCGGCGGAGTGACGACGTCGGAAACGTACAGGGAGATCGCAGCATTCGAGTCGTGAACGGTCGACCAACCACCGCTTCGGGGGCCTGTGGACCCAAGGGCAGCATCGCGGCGTCGATTCTGCATGCAACCACCGCGCGCCTCTCGAGGGGAACCGCTTCGTCCTCGTCCGGGAAAAGTCCAGCAGCACGAAGCAGAGCGAATCTCCCACGGACCCACCGCACACGTGGGAGCACGCGTCCGCGACTGACGCGACCTCGGCCCTTGGGGAAATGTCTGAGCGGCGATGCGGTGGTTGCCCGCAGGATCGACGCCGAAATGTTGCCGCGGGTCCGGTGCGTCCCATCGCGACATAGCGGTGGTTTCCCGCCTAGCCAGGATGGGATGCTGCAGCGAATCAGATCGACCCTACGTTCCGGATAGCCGATCGGACATTTCCCCGGGCTCGAGGTGCGCAAAGTCGATCCGAGCCCCGGCCTCGAGGGGCGCAAAGTCAATCAGACGCGGAGTCTCGCCGCGAGCGCAGCAAGCTGCTCGGGCGTATCGAGATCGACGAGAATGCCCGGATCGTCGGTCGTCACGATGCGCAGGGCGTCGCGATGGCGCTCGAGGACGCGCCGCGCGCCCACGTCGCCGTCGAGCGCGAGGAGCTCGGGCCCGAGCGCCGCGGCGAACCCGACCGGATGGCCGCGCACGCCGCCGCTCGCGGAGACCGGCGCGGCGAGGAGCGCGCCCTCCGCGAGCGCGTCGCGCACGGCGCGGATGGTCGCCGGCGCGATGAGCGGCATGTCGCCGAGGGCGACGATCCAGCCGCCGGCGCGATCGGTCGCGGCCACCGCCGCGGCGAGGCTCGCGCCCATGCCGAGCGCCGTGCGGTCCGATTCCACGACTTCGCAGCCGAGCGGCTCCAGCACGTCGCGCAGCTCGCGAGCGCCGATCGGCCCGCGGGCGAGCGGCGTGCCCGCGCCTTCGCGAAGGTTCGCCGCGGCGCGCGCCACGATCGGGCCGCGCCCCTCCTCGCCGGGGATGGGCGCGAGCAGCTTGT